>JACQWN010000552.1 GCA_016209245.1 Bacteroidia bacterium | reverse complement strand
GAAACAAAGATATTTTATTACGAGGCGCAATTTTTACAAGGCAGGAAAAAACTCGCATATTATTGCAAAAGCCTTGGATTAAACAGAGGCGTTTATATTGTATTTATTCCAAATAACATTGAATATCCCAAAAGTGTGAAAGAACTGACCGAAACAATAGAAAAAGTTAAAATAAAAACTTTTTTAATTGAATATGATGAGGAAAAAGATTTTTAAAAAAAATGGTTACTATTTACCCCATCGAAGTACGAAATAAACCTATGGTGAGCAACGTCGAACTATACGAATTTCCGAATTACGAAGATGAAACCGCCCGTCAGAATTCGGTAGTGTTCGTAGTTCGTAAGTTCGTAAAAAATTCGTAATTCGATGGGTTAATGAAAACAAACCATATGGCTGAATAGTTACAAAAATATAATGAAAAAAATTTTACTCCTATTATTCCTGATATGTACTTATGATTCACTCTTTTCACAAGTAGTTATTAACGAAGTTTGCCCGCAAAACGGCGAACTGCTCTGTGATGAAGACGGTGATTTTGAGGACTGGTTGGAATTATTCAATTCATCGGGAGCTCCGGTAAACCTGCAGGGATATTTTCTTTCTGATAAACCTGACAGTTTGAATAAATGGTCATTTCCAAATGTTGTAATAGAGCCGGATGGTTATCTTACGCTTTTTGCTTCAGGAAAGGACAGGAAAAAGATTATCAATCATTGGGAAACTGTCGTATATGCTGAAGATATATGGAAATATATCGTTCCTGATGCTCCTGTGGATTCGGCGTGGAACACTGTAAACTTCAATGATTTCGGCTGGCAGCAAGGGCAAGGCGGTTTCGGATATGGCGATAATGATGACAGCACTATTATTTTACCACCTGTCCATTCAGTATTTATCAGAAAAACATTCAATATTGTTGATACATCTTTTATTTCATCGGCAGTTTTGCATATTGATTATGATGATGCTTTTGTAGCTTATGTTAATGGCGTCGAGATAGCCCGTTCAAATATTGGCGTAACAGGAACTCCGGTGTCTTATGATGAACTAGCTTATGAAGAGCACGAAGCTTTGTTTTACAGGGGAGAACGGCCTGAAGAATGGAAATTTTCGGAACAGGAAGTAAAAATGGTTTTAAAAAACGGTATAAATGTTATAGCTATCCAGGTTCATAATATTAGTCTTGAATCTTCTGATATGACCATAATTCCATATCTTTCAATAGCTATTAAAAATAATACAGCTTACTATGGCACCCCTCCTGAATGGTTTAAAATGGGCATATCATGGCTTCACACAAATTTCAAATTAGCTGCCGAAGGTGAAACTGTTTATCTTATTAACTCATCCTGGAATCTGACGGATTCGCTATCTTTCATACCGATACATCTCAACCATTCTTATGGAAAATTTCCCGATGGAGTGAATAACATGGCAATATTCGGTAAACCTACTCCTGATTCAACCAATAATAATTCTATACCTTATTATAGTTACACCGCCGATCCGAGCTTCTCTGTTGATGCAGGTTTTTATAACAACGGACAGCTCCTTACTATTACATGCCCGACTCCCGGTGCAAAAATTAAATACACCACTGATGGCAGTGAACCAAAAGATTCAGCATCTGTCTATTCAAATCCAATTGAAATTGACACCAACTCAATTATCAGAGCTTGTGCATTTGCTGCAGAAGCATTACCAAGCAATGCCATTACAAACAGCTATTTCATAGATTATACAACAACATTACCCATAGTATCAATTAGTACAAATCCAGGCAATTTCTGGGATTGGGAACATGGCATATATGTAATGGGGCCAAATGCCGAACCTGAAATGCCATATTTTAATGCCAATTTCTGGCAAGAATGGGAAGTTCCAGTTCACATTGAATTTTTCAATATTGATGGAGGGCTTGAATTTGAGCAGGATTTTGGCACTAAAGTGCATGGCGGCTGGTCGCGTTCGCTCGATTTAAAATCGCTAAGAATTATTGCAAGAGGAAAATACGGAAAATCCCGCCTCGATTACAATTTATTTCCTGATAAAGGGATTCCGAGCTTCAAGCAGTTTGTACTCAGAAATTCGGGAAATGAATGTAATGTAACTCATTTCAGAGATGGTCTTATACATAAATCCATACATAAAGCGACAGCAGTTGATATACAGGATTACAGGCCATCTGTAGTTTTTTTAAACGGCGAATTTGTTGCAGTGTTGAACCTGCGTGAAAAAATCAGTGAAGATTATATCGCGGAAAATCATGGTGGAATTCCCGCCGATGTTGACCTGCTTCAATTCGACGGTTATGTAATTAACGGTTCCAATGAACATTTTCTGCAAATGGCTGAATTTATCGTTTATAATGATATGTCGCTGCAGGAAAATTATGATTCGGTGAAAACAATGTTGGACATTAATAACTTCATTGATTATTTCGCTTCCGAAACATATTATGTTAATTGGGACTGGCCGCAAAACAATGTCAAATACTGGCGAAACCACGCACTTGAAACAAAATGGCGTTATATAATTACAGATGTGGATTTCGGACTTGGCTTTGGCGGCAGCTCATTTGCTACAAACGACCTGAACAGGGTCATTCACCAGGAAGACAATTATCATTCGTTTATTTTAAAATCGCTGTTGAACAATATTGAATTCAGGAATTATTTTATAAACAGATGAATGGTATTGGAATATTGACGGTGTGATGCTTCCATTTATTAACAATCGTCCATTTTTTTTTTTTTTTTATATTCAACAGGAATTTGAGCTTAACAAACAGGTCTCAGTAACGTTAAATGTATATCCTCCCAATGCAGGAACAATCAAAATCAGTACCATTATACCGGATAAGTATCCCTGGTCGGGAATTTATTTTGACGGCGCACCGGTAGAAATAACCGCTTTTCCAAATCCGGGTTATGAATTTTCATTCTGGCAGTCAGTACATCTTCTCCCCTACCCTTTTCACCAGGAATCATTTATTCTTAATATTGATACAAATGATGTATTTACTGCATATTTCTATGGCTCGCCGGATACTGCAAGAATTACAATAAACGAAATTAATTATAACTCTTCAGATAGTATGGATGCAGGTGATTGGTTCGAACTTCATAATTACGGAAATATTGATATAGATCTTTCAGGGTGGCTCTTTAAAGATAGTAACGACAACAATGAATTTATCTTTCCGGCTCATACTATTCTCAACAGGGGACAATATCTTGTGATTTGCAGGGATACGGCAAAGTTTGCACAAATATTTCCTGATGTGACAAATTTTATTGGACAACCCGGCTTCGGATTAAGCAGCGCCGGTGATATGCTGAGAATTTTTGATGCAGACGATTGTGAAGTCATTAATATGGAATTTTCAGGTACAGAGCCTTGGCCACTGTCAGCAAACGGACAAGGAAAGACACTTGAGTTACTCGACCCTTATGGTGACCTTAACAGTCCATCGAACTGGTTTGCAGGTTGTATGGGTGGGTCTCCAGGAACCGCCTTTATTCCTTGTGATATGTATATATCTGAGCTAACCTTAACTAAAACCGGATTTAATATATATCCGAATCCCGCAAATGAAATTGCTAATGTTACCTTCTCGTTGGATTATACGCAATATGCTATGATTAGATTGATTGACCAATACGGACGAATTGTCTATTTCATTGAAGGGAAAAATATACCGGCAGGATATCACAATATTTCAATACCGGTTCACGAGCTTAATTCAGGTATTTATTACTGTCTGTTGATTACTTCTGATTTGACTTATTCAAAGAAATTAGTAGTAAATAGTAGATAGACGCCCCATAATCCGTTTATTTTATCACCGCCACCTTCTTCACCACATTGCCTTCTGCTGTATGAATATTCAAATAATAAAGCCCATTAGACAAATTGCTAATGTCTATTTCTATTTTTACCATCATTGTCATGCTGAACTCGTTTCAGCATCTCTGTCTCTCTTCCCTGTATGTCGTAAATAGAAATAACTGCGTCATTGCGAGCCGAAGGCGAAGCAATCTCAATAGTTATTTGGTTAGTGGCAGGATTCGGATACACGGAAACACCCTCCCCCTCTGCCTCTATGTGGTAAAAGATGCAGATGAATAATAATCCCCCGATTCGTTACACACTCGAATCATTTTTTTGTTCTGGTTTGTCCAGATTAGGGTTATAGACTTTAGATTTATATCAAGAAGGTGTAAATAAAAATAATTGTTATATTTGGCGTTTGTTTTATGGAATAAAACTGTGCAAACTCTAAGAAGAAATATTTATATGAAACATATGGTTTGTATAGTAATAACAATACTTGTCTTAACAAGTAACATATCTGCCCAAGTAGAAAAATTCCAATCGGTTTTTATTTATAATTTTACTAAATATATTGAATGGCCCGATAAATCAGGAGATTTTGTAATAGGTGTATTTGGAAGCTCTACTGTTATTAATGAGTTGAAGAGCTTAGAGGGAACTAAAAAAGTAGGAAATCAGAATATTTTAGTCAAAAAATTTTCATCAATAGAAGAATTATCAGTATGTAATATTTTATTTATATCTAAAAACAAAAGTACAGAAATGGTAAACATTATCAATAAGGTAAAGGGACAGAATACATTGCTTATTTCAGAAAAAGATGGTCTGGTGAAGGAAGGCAGCGGGATTAATTTTATACTTGTAGATAACAAACAGAAATTTGAGCTAAACAAAAATAATGTGACCAAGTATGGATTAAAAATAAGTCCTGAATTGGAAAAACTAGCTATTGTAATAAACTAATTATACTCTTATGAAAATTTCTGCTAAAATAATATTAGGATTTAGTATTCTGACCCTTGCAGTTCTTATTAATGTTGTTTTAACAATCATTACATTGAATATTAACAAGCATATAAATCAAAAAATATCAGAAACGATTAATCCTTCAGTGAATCAGCTTGAACAACTGACTTCACTAATTACAAATTCCAAAATGCTTATTAAAAATTGGGTATTTATTGAGCGCCAAAGCGATACTCCCGATAAGCAAAAACTAAAAGATCTGCATACGAATAAATACTTTTCCGTTAAAGAAAAACTTTCTGTTTATGTTAAAAACTGGAATGAAGAAGACAAAAAATATTTCGATACATTATGCATCATGATTGAAGATACTCTGTTTCCAAAGCATCAATATATTATGAATCAACTGAGTAGTTTTGAAAGCTATGATGATGCGATGATTGTTTTTGAGCTTACTCCAATGGTGGAAGAAGGAGGCGAAGTTATTATTTATACTGATAAAATCCTTACAAATCTTTCATTTCTGTTAAACAATTTCAATACTAAGGCGGAACAAGGGAGAAATGAAATGGAAGCGGCAATGTCGCGGTTTGCACGGAATATTATTCTTCTTGGTATCGCTTTAGTTATAATTGTAGTAATTACTGCACTTTCTTTTATCAGAATGCTTGTCAAGCCAGTTAATTATGTAAAAAATATATTGCTCGATTTAAGCAAGGGTATGTTCCCTGAAGTCATGAAAATGAATCGCAAGGACGAAATAGGTGAAATGACCAGAGCTATGAACCTGATGTTAGATAATTTAAGAAAAACAGCGAATTTTTCATTCGAAATAGGAAAAGGAAATTATAATACTGAATTTAAATCGCTTAGCGAGCAGGATGTTCTTGGTAACTCCTTGCTTAATATGAGAGAGGCGCTTGTGGTGGAATTTTTATCCTTAACGATGATAATAAAAATGATAAATTCCTTGAAATGACTGGCTGTTTTGCTTATAACAGAACAAAGTTCGTTCAAAAACGGATGGAAATTGAAGAAGGATTAATCGGAACATGTTATCTCGAAGCTGAAACTATTTATTTAACCGATGTTCCTGACAATTATATTGAAATAACCTCCGGGTTAGGCGGGGCGAATCCTCATTGTATTTTAATTGTTCCTTTAAAAATAAATGAAAAAGTTTATGGAATCATAGAACTGGCTTCATTTACTGAAATAGAAAAATATAAAATTGAATTTGTAGAAAAATTAGGAGAAAGTATTGCTTCTACTATATCGAATGTAAAAATTTCAATACAAACAAATGCATTATTAGCTCAAACCCGACAACAGGCTGAAGAATTGCAGTCACAGGAAGAAGAAATGCGTCAGAATATGGAAGAAATGATAGCTACACAAGAGGAAATGAAGAGAAAGGAAAATGAATTGGAGTCAAAAATAGTTGAATTACAGATGCCTCGAACCGAGATGGACTTATAAAAAATAATTAACGACTTTTGGCATTTTTCATATTATACTGCAAACAGATAGCCCGGACCATCAACCAAAACCTGTCAGGTCTTCATGATTAATATAAGTGTGCAATATAGGTATTGTGATTTTATGGTAAAAAGATTTTATTTAGCATTGTTTTTTTCTATATGCTTCATTGAAGCTTTGCCTCAACAATATAATTTCACAAGCTATTCAATAGCAGATGGTCTTGCACAATCACAAGCAGAGGCAATTTATGCTGATAGCCGGGGCTATATATGGATCGGCACAAAAGGCGGTGGAATTGATATGTTTGATGGTATAAATTTCACTAATTTTCTTCTTGAAGGCGCAAACCGGATCAGCGCAATTTATGAAGACCGAAGTCATAATATGTGGTTTGGATTAAAAATTGGTTATCTGGTTAAATATGATGGAATTAAGTTTTATTATTATAATAAGAGCTCCGGGTTAAATTCCCCAACGGTTTGTGCAATTACCGAAGACCTTTCAGGCAGTATCCTTGTGGGAACTGAAAGAGGGGGATTGTACAGATTAAAGGATAAATGTTTTAAACAAATTCAGATAGCAGAAACAAATTCCAATAATCTGACAATAAATTCTTTATTTGTTACCTGAGAGGGGCTATTATGGATAGGTACCGACGACAAAGGGGTTTTTGTTTAAAAACGGGCTTGCAGACAACAGAGTATTTTCAATCAGTGAGGATGCAAATGGAAATATATGGATAGGAACACAAAATGGTGTGAGCAGATATAACGGAGATACATTTCTAAATTATTCGACCGAAGATGGATTATGCGGGAACAAGGTACTTACAATAAAAACAGATAAATCCAATAATCTCTGGTTTGGAACGGAAGGATATGGAGTATCCCGTTATGATGGCAAAAAATTTTATACATTCAACAAAGCGAACGGTTTGTGTAATAATTACATTAAATCAATGACTTGTGATAATAGCAATAATATGTGGTTTGGAACGGATGGTGGCGGAATATGTAAATTTGATGGCGAAAGATTCAAACATATCACAGAAATTGATGGTCTTCCTGGTGAAATTATTTTTTCAATATATGAGGACAGAGATTCAAATTTTTGGTTTGGCACTTATGGAAACGGAGTAAGTAAATACAATGGGAAAACGTTTAAAAATTTCTCCTTGTCTGATGGTTTATGTTCTATATTGATATATGATATAATTCAGGATAAGCAGGGGGATATGTGGATGACTTCAAAAGGCGGAGGAGTAAGCAAATATGACGGACACAGATTTACAAATTATAATACATCCAATGGATTACCTTCAAACTTGGTTTATTCGGTAATTGAAGACAGATTCGGGAATATTTGGTTTGGTACACTAGGAGAAGGAATTAGTATATATGATGGAAAAAACTTTGACTAGCAAACAGGTATTGTCCATAATTCAGGATTTGCATGGTAATATCTGGCTCGGAACATATGGTGGAGGGATTACCCGTTTTGACGGAACAGATTTTTATCATTTTTCAGTAAAGCATGGATTGAATTCAGGTACCGTATATCTATTACTTGCGGATAGATATGGATTTTTATGGGTCGGTACAGAAAAAGGACTTAACAGATTCGATATAAGAAAGAACGAAAAAACTCCTGAAATCAGTACTTATTCATTTGAAGAAGGTTTTACCGGAATCGAAACCAATCTTAATGCTACAATTGAGGATAGTAAAGGCAATCTGTGGTTTGGTACCGTAGACGGCGCAACAATGTACAATCCAAACGCAGATATTCGAAATGATGTTGAACCAATTACAAATATTACAAAAATTAAACTCTTTTATGCGGAAACGGATTGGATGGCATTTTCCGATAGCTTAACCTTCTGGAGCGGACTACCAAAGAACCTGGTTCTTCATTATAATAAAAATCATCTCACTTTTAAATTTGTAGGAATAGATCATAAATCACCGAAAAAAGTTCAATATCAATGGATTCTGGAAGGTTTCGATAAAATCTGGTCTCCTCTGTCATTAAAGCGAGAAGCGACCTACCAGAATATTCCGCCCGGTAAATACACATTTAAGGTAAAAGCATTCAACGAAGACGGAGTAGGTAATAAAAATCCGGCAACATTCAGTTTTACTATTCTTTCTCCATTCTGGAAAACCTGGTGGTTCTATTCTCTTATTGTGATTATTGTCGTATTCTTGATTTATATTTTTATTAAACTCAGACTCAGGACTATTCTGAGAGAAAAAAAGCTGCTTGAGAAAAAAGTTGAGTTGCGGACGCATCAATTGCAAAAGGAAAAAACTATCGTTGTTCAACAATCAGAAAAACTTGAAGAATACAATAAAAAATTAGAAAAATTATCAGTTGTGGCAAGTAAAACAGATAACGCAATTATCATTACAGATGAAAAGGGTGATTTTATTTGGGTTAACGAAAGCTTCACAAAAATTTTTGAATATACACTGGAACAGATTATTGAAAAGAGTCCTAATATTTGTGGACCTGATACGCCGTCGCATATTATCAATATAATCAATGAGTGTATTAAAAATAAAGAAACTGTAAATTACTTATACCATGCCTCATCAAAATCGGGAAATAAAATATGGGTGCAGGTAACACTTACACCAATTCTGGATACTAATGGGAATATTAAAAATCTTGTAGCAATAGATACCGACATTACAGAATTAAAAAGAATAGAAGAAGAAATCAGACAACAGAGTGAAAAAATACTTATACAATCACAATTAATAGAAAAAACAAATATTGATTTATCTCAAAAAAACAGACAAATAATAGATAGTATAAAATGTGCCGAACGAATCCAAAATGCTATATTGCCAGCACAGGACCTTTTTAAAAAAATATTTCCCAATCATTTTGTTTTCTTCAAACCAAAGGATATTGTAAGTGGTGATTTTTATTGGATTTCGCAACAAAACGATAAACTTTTTATTGCAGTCGTTGATTGTACAGGTCACGGTGTGCCTGGCGCTTTTATGTCAATGATAGGCGTCATGCTTCTCAATGATATAGTTGACAAAGAAAGAATTTTGAACCCGTCGGAAATTCTGGAAAGATTATATGCAGGACTAATCCGGTTATTAAAATATGATGATCAGTATGAAGAAAAAAGAGATGATGGCATGGTCATATCCCTTGTCTGCTTTGATACAATAAATAAACAATTTCATATTGCTTGTTCATATCAATATGTATATATTATAAATTCCGGAAAAACGCAGATAATTCATGGTGATAACATTGCAATCGGGGTAATACCTAATAATAATAAAGAAATAAAATTTACTGAACATATTGTAAAATTAGAAAATGAAGCCACGATTTATATGTTTACCGATGGTTTTTATGACCAATTTGGGGGACCTAAAAATCAAAAATTCATGGTTAAACGATTCAATTCATTATTGGATGAAATACAACAATTTAACATGGACCGGCAATATGAAATACTGAATTCCACCTTTAAAGAATGGAAAGGAAATAACAGTCAGAT
>JACQWN010000551.1 GCA_016209245.1 Bacteroidia bacterium | reverse complement strand
TTTCTCCGACCTCTCTCTGCGAAATTTTGAAAATTTTTAAATTTTCAAAATTTCGCAGAGGATAGGAGCAAAGATGTTGTTTTTTTAACCCCCGCCTTAAAAGACGGGGTTAGTCATATATTTTATATTAAAATTCATGAATTATTAAGGCTACTAATAAGTGCGAAAATAAAAAACTATTTATTACTATAATTTATTGTCCTGGCTCAAATTCAATTTTTATAGTTCGGCTATGCTCACCACAGGTTTTTTCAGCTCCAAACAAGTACATTAACCTTTGAACTGTTTTAACACCCGAGACCCTTGCTTTTTGTATAAGTCCCTTGTCAATTGCATCCTGAATAAGTTTTTTCTTACATAGATGCTTGACCGCTTTTACTTCAAACGTTTCGACGGATTTTTCTTTTTCCCCTATAAAAATTTCAAAACCCTTAATCTGATTTTCTTGCGAAAACCATGGATTAATATCCGCATACAATATTTCCGGTTCAGGTATGAGCATAACAAGACAAGTGTCTGATTCGGGTCTGAAAATTTTTAAATCGGGAGAGGTAAAATCAAAACCGGCTTTGACCCAGCCACGGGCAATATAAACAAGCTGCTTTCTTTCTCTCTTGACCACCGACAGCCATTTTTGATTATTTTTAAGAGCTTCCCAATCATGATTAAGTAAAAAATTTTTATTGACCGGCTCACCTGCAATATATTCAATTATCTGCAAATTAAACGAATCGGTATAATTTAAAACAACAGCGCTGTCGCCGGATTTTAATTTATTAAAAGTAAATTCTAAATTTTCATATACTTCACGCAGGTCGGCGACGACCTCTCCATAAAATTCTGCGGTAATAAGCTTATTTATTTCTTTTAAACTTTTAATAGCTACCGGCGTCTCTAAAATCTGCAATTTCGATTGCCGGGATTTAATTCCGGGAATCAAACCAAGATAATAAGCGATTATTATTACTATTATTATTACAAATAATAAGAATTGCCAATATTTTTTAAATAAATTAAGTAGTTTCTTCATTTTCAGGTGTAGCGTTCAGCGCCTCATTATTTTCAATGTAGATATATATTTCGTTATATCCGGCTGCTTTAAGAACAGGATACAGAATTTTACGAAGATTGTCCTCAGCGGTTTTTGTAATCCCGATGAAATGTATTTGTTCCCTTATAGCAGTTTCGCCCTGCCTGTAAGCATAATCTTTCTCTTCGATGCTGATATAATCCCAAAAACGGTTTAAAGTGTATTTTTCAATCTCTTCAAACTTTTCGGCAGGATACGAAAAATTCAGTATTTCAATGGGTGGCAGATTAACGGTAATTTGTTGATTTTTTATTTTAATATCTTCCGGTTTTAGCTTGTTCAAATCAATACCGAGGGTGATAATGGCTTCCGACCGTGCCATAAATGTTGCTGAATTAATATTGTACCATTTCTGCTTATTACAGGCAATAGTTTTAGTTACAACACATTCGAGAGTTGCCAGTTCGGCTGCTTCCCTTATCCGGCTGATTGTTAAACCTCTGTCGCGAAATGACTCATTTTTACAGTTCTGAATAAATAGCAGTAACAGCAACAAGCTTAAAAACAGGTATTTTTGCATGAAATTTATTTTCGGATTTGCAAATATACATATTTTCGTGATTTTTTTCTTTTTAATTGTTTTTGTATATCTTTGGGGGTGAGTAGTTAATAAATTCAATTTTTTTTAATGAAACCATTAATTATAACAATTATTCTTCTTATACCGTTTGTCTGCTTCAGTCAGCGGCAGACTGCAGAAAAATATAAAAATGCGGGTAATGAAAAAGTTAAAGAAGGCGATTATCAGGCAGCGCTTGAAAATTTTACCAAAGCGATAAGCATTGACCCGACTTATGCAGCGGCTTATAATAACAGAGGAAATGTAAAGATGACTCTTGAAAAATATAATGAAGCCATAGAAGATTTTACAAAAGCCATAGAGCTTGATGCCACCGACCCTGCATTTTATATCAACAGGGCTCTGACAAAAACCAAAATGAATAAACCCAAAGATGCAATTGAAGATTATGCTATGGCAATCACCCTAAAGCCCAATGATACTATAATATACCAGAAGAGAGGGCTTCTCAGATATGATATAAAAGATTATAAAGGAGCGGTATCTGATATGGACAAATCTATTGCATTGGATTCTGAAAATCCCGATTTATATTATTACCGTGGTCTCTTCAAGCTTTCATCATTTGAGTATTCCGACGGACATAATGATTTGTTTAAAGCTGCAGCAATGGGGCATTTAAAGGCAAAAATGCTCATTACTGAAGTCTTTTTTGAAAACATCCCCGATGATGAGATATTTAATCTGAGGGTAAAAAGCAGCATGAAATATTATTTAAAAGATTTTGCAGGAGCAATAAAAGACCTTGATGAACTGATAAAGCGAGACTCTAAAAATGGAAGGGTATATTTGCACCGCGGAATTGCTAAAATCAATACAGGTAATTCGGAAGATGGGTGTGATGACCTGAAAAAAGCTCTGAAATACGGCGAAAAAGAAGCAGAAATATTGCTTAAAACCTACTGTAAATAATTTATTTCAGGATAAAAATAAACTGTCCGCCTTCATCTCCGGTATTTTTTATAGGTGAGAAATTAGGCGACTGGTTTGAATTATTTACTATCGGGACTTTTATCTTATCAAACAACTGGCTGGCGTCGAAATATTTAAACGAATTGTTTTGCAATGTTTTTAGCAAATAATATGCAAATACCGAATGTCCGTCTTTACCGCCGTCCATAACTGGCTCTATTCCGCCTGAGGAAATCGCCTGGCGCGATGACAAGTCATTTACTTTATGATAATATTTTTCGGAATTTTCAAATGGAACAGTAATGGTATTACCTCGGAAAATATCACCGCTGAAACATGCATCCGAAATCAATAATGTGTGCTTTGAGCTAATCCCGGATAAAAAAGTCTGAATATCGGAATTTGAGATATATTGGGAAGTAGTCTGCATGACGGTGGCATCGTTGGGAACCCAATAACCTTTGTTTAAAGCTTGTTTAAAATCGCCATGGCCGGAATAATAAATAAATACATTATCAGTAGATTTAACATTCGCAACAAGCCATTCCATTTCTTTGATTATGCTTTCACGCGTAGCTTGTTCATCGTATAAAGTTCTGAAGTAATCGAATTTATATTTGGATTTAAGAACCTGTTCAACAGCTTTGGCATCCTGAACTGCATTTTTAAGTGCAGGCCATTCGCCTTTATATTTATCAATGCCGACAATAAGGGCGTAATAATTACCGAATTGCATTTCCCGTTTTGCTTCTGAAACATTAAGGCCTTTGAGCGGGTCGCCTCCGCCACGATAAACCGGTTGGTCTGTGGATTGAAGATTTGCTATATAAACATCGGTATTTACAGGTAATGGCTCATTCATTTTCACGGCAAGAGTCACATCTTTTAAGTTTGTATAGGCAGCACCTTCAATATCAACCCCTATTTTTATTTCGTTTCCGGTAAATTTGTCGCTTGCATAAAACTGCATGCTTGTTTCTTTTACTTCATTGGGCTTGAATTCATCAAACGATTCCATCAGCTTATCAACAGCAACAACATTATCAGGCAGAAAATACCTGATTTTAATATTTTTCGCTTCGGTATTTGTTGCATTTTTCAAAACCAGCTTTAGTGTTACAGGTGAACCTATCTCTGCCTTTCCTGTAGCCGAGCTGTATTTATAATCACCTACCAGTATATAAGCGGTATTGGTGCCTTTTGTCTGGAAAGAAATATCTAAAGGTTCAGGATTATTCCCATTCGCTTCGTTTAATGAAACTTTAAAAGAACCAAATGTTGTACCGATTTCAAGCGCTACTGTTATAGGGATTTCGACCTTATGAGTTTTGCCGGGTGTCAGATTTCCTATAAAAGTTTCTTTATCAACCACTAGTCCTTCAATAGGTTTATCCTGTTCTATTAAAGCTGTTACATCATATCCTGTACCTTCTCCTTTATTTGTAATAGTAAAGACTAATTTAGGATAATCGCTGTATTCAAGAATACCGTTCTCGTTTTTTTCTTCAAAATGTAAGGCAGAACATATAAGGTTTGGCGCTTTTGATTCGGTAGCGGCTTTTTTCTTGCCTATATTAAGAGCGGAAACATCCCAAAGACAAAGCGTTCCTTCATTGCCTGCCGATATTAAGATATTTCCTTTATCACTAAAACGAATGGCAGTAATGCCTTTTGTATGTGCCTTGATATCCTTTACCATTTGAGCCATTTCAAGCTCCCATATAACAATGCGGTTATCCATTCCTGCAGCGGCAAGATATTGTACGTCGGGTGTGAAATCAACACTTTTTACATCGCCTTTTAAATCGGAAAAATCGGTTAGCTTGTTATAGCTTTTAGCATCCCATATTGCTACGGAACCATCTGCACCACCACAAGCGATTATCTTGCCATCGGAACTATAAGTTACACAAGACAATCCTTTCATACTTGTGCTGATTTCCTTTGTAAGTTGTTGTGATTCAACATCCCAAAGTCGGAGAATATTGTCGTCGGAAGTAGAAGCAAGCATCTTTCCGTCGGGACTGTATTCTATTGCTGTTACTTTTTTGCCTTGGCAATCAAGCATTCCTGCCATTTTATTGGCTGCATCCCAAAGCCGGATGTTATCACCTTCCGAGCCGCTGGCTTTGGTTTCATTTACAGGATTAAAAGCTACCGCTGTGATAGGAGTTGTATGGTCTTTTAGTATCGCCCGTGGTTTGCCGTCGTCAACACCCCAGATGATAATCTTTTTATCGGCGCTGCCTGTAGCAAACAGCTTATTGTCGGAGCTGAACGAAACCGAGGTCACCTTATCGGCATGCGAGCCAAAGGATTTCACCTTATCGCCGGTTTTGGTATCCCAGATGTAACTCCGTTTGTCGGCGCCTCCGGTAACTACCATGCTGCCATCGTTTGTGACAGATACCGATAATATTTCCCCGGCATGTGAATTGGCAAGATTTTTTAATAACTTTTGTCCGAAAGCATTAATAATTGCAAATGCTAATGGTAATACAACAATTAATCGTTTCATAATTCAATGTTTTTTTTAATGGACAAAAATAGTGATTTTTTTATAAAAATAATAAGTTTTACAAAAATTGCACCAAACAACTAATTAGTGTCTGTCCGTAATGTCCAAATTTGCCACGAATTTCACGAATTAAAACTAATTTTTTCGTGTAAATTCGTGCAATTCGTGGCTATTCTTTTTTTGTGGACGGACTTTACAGACAGACACTAATTAGTGTCTGTCCGTAATGTAAAGAAAAGACACTAACTTCACGAATTATAAATAATTTTTTCTAATAAATTCGTGCAATTCGTGTCTATGAATTTATTTGTGTATCGAGTTTATGGACAGACACTAATTAGATATGGAGTGAAGATACATTTCGCTTTCAGCGAAACATATCTACCAATGATTTATGAAAAAAATTGTTCCGCTTCATTCTTGATGTATTCCAAAGCGATTTTTGTTGGATGTGCCTCTATTTTCATTATCATATCCAGTATTATCTTGCTAAGCTCAATGGCGGGGCTGTTTGCATCAATATTAGCGGCAGCAGTGTTGATTATTTTTACTATATTTTCTTTAGCATTTTTTACAACTTCCCATGCTGGGATGCTCATATAAATCTGCTGTGAAAGATTATGCTCAAATTCTGAACGGATGGCGCTTAACAATCTTGACTGCATCTGACCGCAAGTCATTTGTGGCTGCTGAATTCGCAATATCATTGATTCCGGCGATATTCTTTCAAGGAACAAAGCGATTCGTTCATATGCCTGCAGCCGGATAGGGGTAATAATTTTCTGGTTGCTCATCCGCATTTCGCGAATCAGCTTTTTTTGCTCGTTGTCCAATGTTGTCTTTAATATATAATAGGCAGTCAGTAATACTACAAGCGAAGGGATTGTGTATTTAATGATTTCAAGTATTTCATCCATAATTCAGCAATTCAATAGTTGGCAGTTGGCAGTTGGCAGTTGGCAGTTGGCAGTTAGCAGTTGGCAGTTGGCAGTTAGCCATTCAGCCATTCAGCCATTCAGCCATTTAACCATTCAGCCATTCAGCTATTTAGCCATTCAGCCATTTAGCCATTCAGCAATATATATTAACTTATTTCACTAATCTCTTTGGCCCTTCCGCCACAACTTCTTCAGGACATCCTTTGGCGAACATTTTGAAATTTTCGATATAACGGGCTGCAAGAGCATCATATTTCATCCAGTATTCATCCTTATTTCCCCATGCATTTGCAGGGTCAAACACGTCATCCGGCACATCGGGACATGATGCAGGTATTTCAAATCCGAACAGCTTATCCTTTCGGTATTTGACATTGTCCAATTTTCCGTCGAGCGCCGCATTGAGCATATTTCTTGTATGGCGTATGCTAATACGCTTGCCAACTCCGAATTTTCCTCCGACCCATCCAGTATTAATAAGCCATATAACAGCTCCATGCTTTTCCGCTTTTTTTCTTAATAAATCGGCATAAAAAAACGGATGATGCACCATAAACGGGGCGCCGAAACAAGCGCTGAATGTAATTTCAGGTTCAATGCCAAGTCCAAGTTCCGTCCCTGCAATTTTTGAAGTATAGCCGCTGATAAAATGATATATTGCCTGGTTCATATCCAATCTGGCAATAGGAGGCATTACACCCTGAGCATCACAGGTCAGAAAAACAACATTTTTAGGATGTGCATCAACCATCTTTTCCTGGATACAATTTGGGATAAAAGCAAGAGGATATGAAGCGCGAGTATTTTCTGTGATTCTTTCATCATCAAGGTCAACCTTTCTGGATATTGAATCATAGACGACATTTTCAAGAATAGTGCCGAATCTTCGTGTGCAGTTGTATATTTCAGGTTCATGCTCGGCCGAAAGACGGATGACTTTTGCATAGCATCCTCCTTCATAGTTGAACACGCCAAAATCGCTCCAGCCATGTTCATCGTCGCCTATCAGCTTTCGCTTCGGATCGGCCGATAATGTTGTTTTTCCGGTTCCACTCAACCCGAAGAATAAAGCTACATCATTGTTTTTCCCAACATTTGCAGAGCAGTGCATTGACATTACATCCTGCAACGGCATTAAGAAATTCAGAACTGTAAAAATTGATTTTTTTATTTCGCCGCCATAGCTTGAACCTGCAACAATCGCCATGCGTTTGGAAAAATCTATCACAATTGCTGTTTCCGTTCTTGTTCCATCAACCCGCGGGTCGCATTTAAACGACGGTGAAGCTAAAACAGTAAACTCTGGTACAAAGGTTTTCAAAATACCGCTTTCGTTGGTAGTAATAAACATATTCCTGACGAACAGACTTTGCCATGCTTTATCGGTAATGATTCGTATCGGCATCCGGTATCTTTTATCGGCGCCGACAAATACATCCTGTACGAACAGCTCTTCGTCCTGCAGAAATGCCTGTAACCGCATGAATAAGCTGTTAAATTTTTCCTGGCTCATCGGGCGGTTGTGCTTTCCCCAATCAATTTTATCATCAGTCGTTGGCTCTTTTACAATATATTTATCGTTAGCCGCTCTTGCAGTCCATTTACCGGTATGAACAAGCAACGGTCCACCATGAACCAGCTTTCCTTCATTCCTGAATATCGCTTCTTCATATAATGCCGCTTCAGGTAAATTCCAAAAAACTCTGTCGAGATATACTAACCCATGATTTTCTACTCCATAAGCGCTTTTAAGCTCACCGGCTTGTTTCTGGGCAGGCGTTTCGAATTCTAGATACTTTGACATAATTTCATAGTTTAAAGTTTATATACTAACCTGCATTAGTCATATATTTTATTTTAAAATTCATGAATTATTCAGGCTAAAATAGTTAATTAGCAATTTAGCAATTTAACCCATATTATCCTATATCCAATCCCTTACCAATTTTCTCTGTCCTATATAAATTTCATTTGGCGAATTGGGGTCAATGGTCCATTTTATTCTTTCAATTCCTTCGGTAATTTCTTTTATTGTACCGCAGGTAGAAAGCCGCAGGTAGCCATCTAATCCAAACTCAATTCCAGGAACTGTAATTACTCTTACTTTTTCTAAAAGTGTGTATGCCAGCTTTTTTGAATCTTTCATATAGCTGCTGAAATCGGCAAAACAATAAAATGTGCCGTCGGGCGGTGTTACTTTTACACCCTTAAAAGCATTCAATTGTTCAAGCATTACTTTTGTATTATTTTCAAGTGTTATTCTCAGACTGTCAACGCACGACTGGATACCGTTAATAGCACCTATGGCAGCTTTTTGTAATACAACAGAAGGTCCTGAAGTTTGCTGCCCCTGAATATTCGACATGCAACTGATTAATTTTCTGTTTCCAACAGCCCATCCGATACGAAAACCCGTCATTGCATATACCTTGGAAACCCCGTTAATAATAATGAGCTTCGAATTTTCTGTATGGTCTTTGGCATAATCATAAGGATTAATGGGCTTTGTTCTTTTAAAAATCAAACGGTGATATATGTCGTCCATCATAAGATATAATCCGCGTTTTTCACAAAAGTCAACGATTTCGGCAATAAATTCTTCGGAATACATTATGCCTGTAGGGTTATTGGGGCTGTTTATTATTATCAGCTTTGTATATGAAGTGCAATATCTTTCAATATCCTGAATTCGCGGATGAAACGAGCCGTCTTCAGGAAATACGGGAACCGGAACGGCACCGCAAAGTTTAATCATTTCAGGGTAGCTGACATAATATGGAGCGGGAAATATCACCTCATCCTGAGGGTTGAGGATCGCCTGCATTGCAACCATAATCGCCTGCTTGGCACCGCTTGAGATAATAACATTCTCAGGGGGAACTCTTTTATTATAAAATTCTTCAGTATATCGAATAACCGCCTGTTTCATTGCAGGAATACCATCAACCGGTGTATATCTGATTTCTCCTGAATTAAGGATTGCAGCAGCGCCGGTCAATGCTTCAAGCGGAGCGCGGCTCTTAGGTTCTCCGCCACCCAAGTGTATTACAGGTTCGCCTTTTTCTCTGAGTAAGGCAGCTACCTCATTCAGCTTTAATGTAACCGATTCATTTATGGATTTTCCTATTATACTTAAGCTCATAGTCTTTATTTTTTTAGAAAGGGGGCAAAGATAAAAAAATAATAATATGCAAAAAACCTGTTATAAAATACTAATTTTCTTTGTTTTTCGCAGGAGGGATGTCTGGTAAATATATTTTTTGATAAATTCTTCTACTTCGGCGGTGTACTTTACGGCTTCAATATTTTTTGCTAACTGACAATTTACAGTTTAACCAGCTTTATCGCCTTCATGCCGGTTTCAGCTTCTAATATACAGTAATAAATTCCAGGCGCTAAAGCAGAGTCGCTGATAGTTATTTTATGTATTCCTTCTGAAAGGCGTTGGTTTATTAGTTCTTTTACAGTTATTCCGAAAATGTTGGTTAGATATAGTTTGGTATTGGTTAGTTTTTCCAAGCTAAAAGTTATTTCCGTTGAGCTGTTGAAGGGGTTGGGGCGGATGGATAAAATTTCCTGAATATTTTTGATTTCTTTGACTAACTCGCCTCCATTAATTGTTTTCAGAATTAAACCGCTATCACCTACGGCATAACAAATATTCTCGTCAATGCAATAAATTGCTCTGATTGGTTTATCAGCAAAATACTGCACCTCCCAACTGTTCCCGGAATCTTTCGTCTTATAGATATACCCTTTATCATCGGCTATATATCCTGTGTTTTCATTTACAAAACAAATGTCATTAATAGTATATTGAAAATCAATTGTAAGAGTATCCCAAGTAACACCGCCGTCTGTTGTTTTAAATATATTTTGAAAGTTACAATTAAGAGAACCAAGAGAATCAAGAGAACATATACTTCCCCCTACCCATCCTTTTAAACTATCAATAAAAAAAACAGTCTCTAATCCTCCCCATTGAATAAATGAAGTTAATGTTATCCAATTATTACCGCCATCAATAGTTTTTGTGATTATTGCATAATTTAATGGATCACCAATAAAACATCCAACAGCATAACCAATTTGATTTGTCGGAAAAAATATAGAAGTATAATAGGAAGGCCAAACTGGTTGATTGGGCACAAACCAGGAATATCCTTCATCTATAGTTTTTAACATACGTCTAGGAGATCCGGCAACAAATCCAATGTCTACATTTGTAAAAAAAGTCGTAAAAAAATATGACATTATAGAATCTGAATATATTTTAGACCAATTATTCCCGTTATCAGTAGTTTTATAGATAGAATTATCACCGGCAGCATATCCTGTTTCATTATTTATAAAAAAAATAGATTGGATATATTTTGAAACAGTTTGAAGGCTCCAATTTATTCCTCCATTTTCAGTTTTTAGAATTGCACCATAATGAGGCTCAGGAACATAACCTGGATGAATAATAATATATCCGCCAATGTAGCCGGTATCTTTATTTAAAAAGAAGGCGGTATTAAAGAAAGAGGTAGTATCTGTATCAGACGGAAAAGACAGAGATGTCCACTGAGAAAAGGTTGTTTGAATATAAAATATCCATATAACAAAAAATAAAAACCATTTATTATATATAATACTCATTGTTTTACCTTTATAAGTTTTTGAATTATATTTTGTACCGGTGTAATTAAATTACAAAAATATATGCCTGCCGGTATATGTTCGGCGCTTATTGTTAAAGAAAATTCACCGGCAGGATGCTTTGTTTCATTAATTACTTGAATTTAGGAAATCTTATTCCAACCGATAATGATAATATATGTGTTTTAAATACTATTTCATCAATATCTTGATCAGTCTCTGGTTTATATGACCAACCAGTAATGTCTTGACTGTATTTAAGTTCAATTAAAAACATAATATTCTTTAAATCAAAATATCTGCCGATGCCGAATGAAAAATATTGACCTATTGGACTATTTCTGTTTGTTCTTAATTTTATTTCTCCCTGATATAATAAATTCGTATATACTTTATCAGGTATATTCATATTACTACTTACACCTTCAATTCTGTATTTTGTATGTAAAAAATAAGAAATCCCATAACCGCTATTGATATAAAACTTGCTAATATAAAGTTTAAAAAACAATGGGATTAGTAGTTCATGTGATTCTATTTTATTGATTTTGTACATAATGTGTTCTGGAATACGTGTAATATACCAAGGTGTTTCAAATATTCGATACAGGTAGGAATATTCTGGTTCAATACCAATATCAATTTTTTTATTAATTAGATATTCTAATGAAACTGAAACTGATGTCCCAAAGCTAGTTCTATCCTTTGTAAAATCTATGGATTTTGAGTTTATAAAAATTATATTAGGTCTAATCTTTGGAGAAATTTCCCATTTTTGTGCATTTAAACGAAAAAAACTAAAAAGAATTGTAATTACAAATATTAGTTTTTTCATAATGTTTATTTTTTATTTTTAAAAATTTACATTCCAATTTAAAAACCCTGATACAATAAAAAAAGTTTAATATCATTTCATCAATTATTTTTTAGTATTTTTTTTTATTATTAATTAAGAATTAACCAACCAATTTTTAAGGTGTAAACAAAATTTGGAAAAAAGTCTGATCCACTGTCAAATTTTTTATTCATTTCATTGAAAATAACTGGTATATTGTATCTGTCGTTTGAATCGTCATTTCCAAATTTATTATTTGAGTAGCTTGATATATATTGTATTCCAAGTCCGATAGCTTGATCTAAAATAAAACCACATTTTTTTATTGCCTGATAACCAAATTTTATATTAAGACCAGTCCTATTTCTGTTAACAGTATAATAATTAAATTTATAGTAGGTTGAATTTGGATGAGGAATATCTGAAATATAATCCAAAACTCGTTCTTCTCTTTCTGTTTGTGTATATTGGTAAAATGTATTTATTGAAAAATAGTAGCCAGAGTTTTGGAGTTCTAAACTGTTTAACTGGAAAATCATAGGCCAAATAAGCAAAATAACAGGCTCTATTATTTTGTATTTATTAATGTATTTTTTTGATTCTATGTTTATTTTAAATCCTTTATTGTCTTTTGCAGAAATTTGACCAAATCCCCCTGAAGGACCCAAAGATAACATATAACCCAAGTCAATGTCCAATGAAATTTTGTTTTTCAGATATATTTCAGTACAAATATTAAAGTTACCAGATCCTAATATATCAGGTAAATAAGCTAAAGGAGAAGTTTTGATAATAATTTTTCTCGCAATTTCGGATTCTTGTGTAAATCCAATATTGAAAAAAGTAAAAAGCAAAATAATATTTAATAATATATTATTACGCATCTTTTTAGTATACTCAATGGTTTATATCTATTATTTTTTTCTTTTGATACTGAATTTTGCTAAAATGTGTTAGAATATTTTTGATAAGGCAACTAATATTTATTCTGGCTTTTAACGTTTATTTATAATTTCATTCATTTTTAATTTTAATTTATCATTTTCACTACTTAATTCATCAATTCTTTTATTTTGTTCAATCAAATATAATGTTAATTCTTCAACTTTTTTTAATAAAATAATAGATATATCACCCAAATCTAATCCATTTTTTTTCATTTCTTCTGCCGAAGGTACATCCGGTAAATGTTGAACAGTATCAATATATGCTTCTAATTCACCAATAGTCATTAATGGATAATCTTTTTCAAAAACATAATCAGAACCAACATCTTCAACAACTTTTACTTTTTCGCAATATATTTTGCCATTTACAGCTAATTTAAAACCAGTAGGGATATTTGTTGTCCCAATCCCGACATTTCCATCATTTCTAAAAAAGGCAATTTTATATGTACCATTGTGGATACTGACTCCCTGTCCAGCATCGGTAGGCGTAAATATTCTAACCTCACTCGGGAAACTTGTAGCTTCTCCGATTTCAATACGACATCCTGCTCCTGAGCCTGATAAGCCGATTAGGTTTGACGTATTCCCATTTCTTTTAGATTTCAAGTAGTAATTGTTTTCCAGCAACAGATCGCCATCCATAATATGCACAAGAGCTTGTGGATTTGTTGTCCCAATTCCAACATTCCCATCCGGTGCAATTCTAATTCCTGTTGGAGGAAGACTCGATGTGCTTTGCGGAGCTATTACAAAACCGTTTTGACCGCTATTATTCGTTGAATTCCTGAAAATAATGCCGACATCGCCTGATACAGCAATCGAATTATAATAATTGTCTATATGTGGCATTAACCAAATACTTCTTGCAGATGTATCGCCTGCTACTATTGCTTTATTATTTATATTATTTTCAAATACATGTAAATTAGCACAAGGGTCTATCGTACCTATACCTATTCTGTTGCTTTTAATATTTAGAACATCTATGAAATTACTTTGTCCAGCGAAAATTTGAAATGAAAGTCGTAAATCAGGAATACCCTGCCCGTCAGCTTTTGAATATATCCTTGCTATTGTCTGACTTGGAACAGAAGGGGCGCTTATATTAAACTCTAAACCCGCTTCAGTATAAACGTTAGTAACATTATTTTTTATTTTTAAAGCAGTAGCACCGGGAAGATCATTTGAATGCAATATTTCAAGCGGTGCTGAAGGATTATTTGTTCCAATACCAACACTACCTGAATTGTTAATTGCAATACCTGCATTAGCACCGTTATTTGACAACCATTTCCCATTTAATCTTATATTTTGCGTTGCTATATGATTCCCTAAATTATCCCCAATTTCGTCAAGATTGACCCACGATGTGCCATTATAACCCTGAAAGTGAGCAATGGTACTGTTCCACTGGATAGTCCCGGCATTAGATGATGGGGTGTTTCCAATTTTAATTGCACCGGTTATCTCCAATTTTTCAGATGGACTAGTTGTTCCAATCCCAACACTTCCATCATCTCTTACAAAAAGTAAAGAAGAATCATCGTTATTAGTAACATGTAATGATGAAGTAATATTGTTATTTCCACTCCCTTTAATACATAATTTTGAATTTAGAATTTGATAAATTCCGATCCCGACATTCCCATCATTTCTTACAAAAAGTAAAGATGAATTATCGCTATTAGTAACTTGTAATGATGAACTAGTATTGTTATTTCCACTTCCCTTAATACATAATTTTGAATTTACATTTTCATAAGTTCCGATTCCGACATTACCTGTTGTTGTACCACCATCAGAAGAACCTACAAAAAAAGTAGGAACCTCACTGTTGAAACCGACCATTAACGAATACGACTGATTATTTTTTAATGCCATAGACTGATTACTTCCAATAATAATTGCACCTTCAGCATTTGCATGAACATTTCGTCCAATTGCAATCGAATAATTACCATTAGCCTTTGAGGCAAAAGTACTTAATGTTAATGAATTAGTGCCATTAGCGAATGTATTATTCCCTAGTGCTATACTATTGTCTCCTATTGCATAAGCATAAGTTCCTATTGAAAGAGCTTTATAATAATTTTTAGGGTTAAAATTTGTAGCTACCCAACCAATACTAATTCCTGCATTTTTAGTTGAGGATATTTTATGGGCACTAGTATTAACAGTCATTGTGCTATCCCCAAAATATATCACACTATCTCCGACTGGAGGAACAATCCTGCCGGAGTAAACTTTACTTAGATTAGATGAACCGCTGATTGATAAATTATTCGCCTCAAAATTTTCTGCCGTTAAACTGTTTGAAATTATTTTCCCCGTAGTCCCGTCAATCACTATCTCCGTTCCTACTTTTACCTCTTGTGTCGTTTCGATTTTATCAGTTTGCACTTTAGATGAGTACATAGTGTCGGTTACCATTTGTGCCGCTTCAACTTTCTGGCTGGTAATACTGTCGGCGAGCAATTTTTCAAGTTCCATTTTCTGCGTCTCGATAGTATCAACAGTGATTCTCTCGGCTACCATTTTTACTGCAATCGCTTCGGCAATTACTGCCTTTTCAATTTCTACATCCAACGATTTTAAGGTGTCGGATACAATCTTTTCCGATTTTGCGCGGCGTATGATTACTGCCTGCTGCGAACTCTCCGGTGCCGGTCTTAACGTATCAACCTCTGCCGCGCCGCCCTGGAACCGCTTGCCAACAACCACGCCATCCTCCACATAAAGCCAGCCGCGGATAATGGCATCGCCCTGCACATCAAGAGGAGCCTGCGGAGAGGGTACTCCAATTGAAAGCTTGGGTGTGAAAATTGTATTTGAAAATATTGCTGTTTGGTCCTGTTCCAACAACAGAGCTACAACAGGTGAAGTGTTACCATTTGGCGTTACAGTAAATTCAAGACTGCTGCCGCAACCTGCAGGTGAATAATCCTCAGTTGCACGGGCGCGAAGCACGTCGCTCTTAACAAATTTCACGCCATCGTAACCACCGTACACAACCCTTCCAAGCTCATCGCCCTGTGCAACAGCCAAAGGAATTAATTGTGAACCGCGGGATTTCATCATCACGAATAACGGACCTTTTGTATCGTTAGAATATCTTGCAATTCCTATCGAAGCCGTCGAATCGTGAGATCCCGTAACAAGCAGCCGTACAGGTAAAGTCATGTTTGTTCCAATGCATACCTTATTATTATTGGCAACATTGAAAAACGTACTGCCATGACCTGCATCGGATTGGATATATAAATTGCTATTGCTGAAAAGACTGTTCGTCTTAACGGCATTAGCAACAACAGTGTCGGGATTAGCCGTTTGTATGAGTTCGCTGCTTATTTTGGAAGCGCTCCACAAGTTAGTCGTAGTTACTGCCTCGTCGTTCAAAGGAGCGTGAATACCGGCATTGTCGAGATGGCTGCGCAGCTCTGTAACATTGGTCATGTTCGTGCCATCAGACAATCCATTAGCGGTTAATAAATTGGCTTTGATATTTCCGGTCGTACTAATATTATTGTTTAAAAATGTGATTGTTCCCGACACCGAAGTAATGCTGCTCGCCTGTCCGTTGAGCGTCAGGGCATTACCAATCGTTACTGTGCCGTTCACGACAGCGTTCTGCATTACCAGCAGCGATGCCGTTTTGGCAAGTACTGCCGCTTCAATGCTTAACGCAAACATCACACTGTCAACATACATATTTCCGATAAATCGCGACCGGCC
>JACQWN010000082.1 GCA_016209245.1 Bacteroidia bacterium | reverse complement strand
TAATTGGCCGTAACAAGCCGATTTTCATTCCTCTTTCCCGTCCCAGTTGAATCGCTTTTTGACAGATACGCGAGCTTGTACCGAAAGCTGTAAAAATATATTCTGCATCGTCGCATAAAATATTTTCAAAAATCACTTCTTTCTCTTCAAGTTCGCGGTATTTAGCCTGGATTGTACGGTTTATGGCTTCCTGTGTCGCTGAATCAAGCCAAAGGGAAGTGATAATATTTGCCGGTCTGTCGGGGGTTTTGCCTGTTGCAGCCCAAGGTGATATTCTAATAATTTCTTCATCGGCCCATCTTGGACAGGAAGGCGGTAACCAGACTTTTTCCATCATTTGGCCTATTGCGCCGTCGGAAAGAATCAAGACCGGATTACGATATTTAAAAGCAAGGTTAAATCCGGTTTCGATAAAATCGGCCATTTCCTGGACTGATGCCGGGGCAAGAGTAATACATTTATAATCGCCATGACCGCCTCCTTTCACGGCTTGAAAATAATCTGCCTGTGATGGTTGTATTGTTCCTAAGCCTGGGCCACCCCTGGTTACGTTAAGCACCAGACATGGAATCTGTGCGCCAGCCATATATGACAGCCCTTCCTGCATCAAGCTGATACCCGGACTCGATGAAGAAGTCATCACTTTTTTACCACATGCACCACCTCCATATAACATATTTATAGCTCCAAGTTCGCTCTCGGCTTGCAAAACAACCATACCAGTCCTTTCATGCGGCTTTTCAGCCATCAGATATTCAAGAACCTCCGATTGCGGAGTAATTGGATAACCAAAATAGCCGTCCACACCAAAACGAATCGCTGCTTCGGCTATCGCCTCATTACCTTTCATCAATCTTAATTCTTTCTCCATTACATTGATTTTAAAAGTTTATTCTAAGTATCTGTTACGAAATAACTCAATCGTTTCTATTTTTTATTTCTCGCAAAGACGCAAAGCGATACACTGAATTTGCTGAAGTGTTCGCAAAGATTTTTTAAATGGATTATTTGGTTTCAATTACTATGTATCCTCCAATTTTACTCTATAAACTGTAATAACCCCATCGGGACAAACAATAGCGCAGTTTGTACAACCTGTACATTCTTCAGGTTTTTCCATATAAGCATAATGATATCCTTTGCCATTTACTTGGTTTGACAGCGAAATTACTTTAAATTGACATGAAGGAATACATACTTCGCATCCTTTGCATCTTTCAATATCAACTTTTATTGCTCCTCTTACTTTTGCCATTATATTATATTTATAGATAGATACTAATTAACTTCAAAATCAGCAAAATTGATTTTAAAGATTGTTTCAAAATTAGAATTAATATTATAAAAATAAAATGTTATAAAACTTTTTTTCCAAAATCCAGATAATTCATAGCGCAGCTAAAGCTGCAAACAAATGGAACACAGACTTCGTCTGCCGTAGCAGACTACGTCTGTCGTAGGCAGATGACGCTGATTGAGTTGATTTGCGCGGATTTTTATTATAAAACCGTTTGGAGTTAAAAAAATACTATTTTTGAGGGTATCAAACTATATTTCGCTTATTTAAGTTTGTGAAGAACCTCAAGCTCAAATGCTCAAGATTAAAAAGCATTACTTTCATATAAATATAAATATAAAATGAAATTAAATTAAATATTATTAATACTTGTACTTTCAATTTGTTCATATATAAATATAAGTGGACAAAGCCGAAAACTTGATTCTTTATGGAACGAGTATAAGAAGGCAAAACACGATACTACATGTATCAAACTACTAAATGAAAAAATCGGTTATTTATACGAATCCATCAATCCTGATTCAGCAATATTGTTATATAATAAGGCTATTAAACTTGCCGACAAAAATATCCATGAAGCCGTCATTGCGAGGCACGAAGCAATCTCTCAAAACAACAAGCAATTTCGCTCCCTCAAAGCCACTTCACTGCGTTATATCGGCATTGTCCACTATAAACAGGGCAGTTACGACAAAGCTATAAAGTATTATTCAAAGGCTTTGAAAATCTTTGAAGAATTTGGCGATAAAAAAGAAATGGCAAACTGTTATGGCAATATGGGCGTTGTTCATATGTATCGGGGCAGTTACGACAAAGCCATAGAGTATTATGCAAAGGCTTTGAAAATCTATGAAGAATTTGACGATAAAAAAGAAATGGCAAACTGTTATGGCAATATCGGTATTGTCCACATGTATCAGGGTAGTTACGACAAAGCCATAGAATATTATTTAAAACAATTAAAATTAGTGGAAGAGCTAATTGATAAAAAAGGAATGTCAAACTGTTATGGCAATATCCGCTTTGTTCACTTTGCCCAGAGTAGTTTCGACAAAGCCATAGAATATTATTTAAAAGCCTTGAAAATAAACGAAAAATTAGGTGATAAAACAGGAATGGCTAACTGTTACAACAATATCGGTCTTGTTTACAAAAACCAGGGCAATCACGACAAAGCCATAGAGTATTATTTTAAATCTTTAAAAATTAAAGAAGAATTAGGCGATAAAAAGGGGATATCTAACTGTTACATCAATATTGGAATTGTTCACTATGACTATGGCAGTTACGCTCAAGCCATTGAGTATTACTTAAAATCATTAAAAATTACAGAAGAATTAGGCGATAAAAACGGTATCGTGCTTTGTTATATTAACATTGGCTCACTGAATATAACACTTGCCGATTCTGCTTCTTTAAGCGTAAACCAGAGATTGAATTATTTGAACAAAGCTATTGAATATGGAATAAAAGCTATTGAATTGGCAAAGGAAATTAAGACGATGCCTCGTGAAAACGAAGCTTCAAATATCCTTATGAACGCATACAAAAAACTTGGTAATTTCAAAAAATCCATTGAATACGCCGAAATATTCATAACTACTAACGACAGCATGTTCTCCGAAGAAAAAACCAAAGCCCTTGCTAAAATGCAAGCACAATACGAAGCAGAAAAACGGGAATTAACCATTCAAAAACTCGAAAAGGAAAAACTGCTGCAAAACGAAACCATCGCCCGTAAAAATGCCGAAAGTAAAAAACAACGTATTCTTATTTTTTCTTTTCTTGTTGGTTTTATTATCATACTCGTATTTTCTGTTTTCCTTTATCGCCTGTTCCTGCAAAAGAAGAAAGCAAATGTTATTGTTGCAGATAAAAATCAGTCATTAGAAATCGCCTTTGCTGAAATAAGTACCCAAAAGGAAGAAATAACTGTCCAGCGCGACGAGATACAGTCACAAAGAGATAAATTAAGTGAACAGAACATTATTCTTGCAGAACAAAAGAAAGAAATTACTGATAGTATAAATTATGCTAAGCGAATTCAGCAAGCGGTATTACCTGATTTAGCAAACCTGACAGGTTTAAAGCTCGAAACTTTCGTTCTGTTCAAACCTAAAGATATTGTCTCCGGTGATTTTTCCTGGACAACAAAAGTAAATGAATGGCTTATTGTAACAGTTGCAGATTATACAGGTCACGGTGTACCAGGCGCTTTTATGAGCATGCTTGGTGTATCATTCCTTAACGAAATCGTGCGGAAAAAAGAGGTCACAAAAGCAAGTGATATCCTTGACCATTTGCGCGAATCCATAATAGAAGCATTGCAACAAAAAGGGCAATCAGGCGAACAAAAAGACATGCCTTGGCTTGCTTCGGCAGTCAAGGACGGTATGGATATAGCTCTCTGCGCTATTAACACAATGGATAATACCTTGCAGTTTGCAGGAGCAAACAATCCTTTATTTATCGTATCTACCCTGAAAGAATTAAAAGAATTAGAACCGGATTTATCCACCGAAACAATCATAAAAAATTACAAAAAGCAATTAATTGAAGTGAAGGCGGACAAGCAACCCGTCGCCATCTTTGAAAAAATGGAACCTTTCACCAATCATGTTATAAATTTACAAAAAGGTGATACCCTATATTTATGCAGCGACGGTTACGAAGACCAGTTCGGCGGTCCAAACAACAAAAAATTCAAAATAAAACAGCTGAAAGAAATATTCATGAACATTGTCGTTCAACCCATGAATGAACAGAGGGATATTCTTGAAACCACATTTGATAATTGGAAAGGGGAACATGAACAAATTGATGATGTAACAATATTAGGAATAAAAATATGAAACCGCTTTCAAAAAACTGCTCGCCGAAACATCAAACCTGACAATGTTTATTCATAACAGCGCTTCATAAAGGATTTCAACAGGATGATATGCCTTGCGTCCTGTATTTTCAAGAATATGCTGCCGGCAACTTGTGCCGGGCGCCGTGATAATTACATCTTTTCCGGCTTTTCTGATTTCAGGAAATAAAATAAGCTCACCGATTTTGTTTGATAGTTCAAAATGCTCTTTTTCATATCCAAAAGCACCTGCCATTCCGCAACACCCAGATGGAATTTCACTGACTTTATAATTAACAGGCAAAAACAGCATTTTTTTCAATGGACCGGTTGAGGCAAGCGACTTTTGATGACAATGACCATGAAGCAGTATTTCTTTTCTATCCTGTTTAAAATAATCCCTGCTGATTCTTTTGTTCTCAATTTCAATAGCAATAAATTCATCGAGCATCATGCAATTCTTTGCAATATTTTTTGCCGCAGAAACTAAATTTTTACTTACTAGTGCCGGATATTCATCTTTGAAAGTATATAAACAGGAAGGTTCAATACCGATAAGCGGAATGTTTTCTGTTATTGTATTTTTAAGTTGAGATACATTATAATCAGCTAATCGCCTCGCTTTTTTCAGTAAACCTTTTGAAATATATGCACGTCCGGATTCTAAAATATCCGGAATTAATATTTTATAACCCAGACAAGAGAGTAATTTTATAGCTTTTATACCAATTTCAACATCGTAATATTCCGTAAATTCGTCAATAAACAGATAAATCGCTTTATTTCCTTTAACATTGGAGTTAATCTGAGCAAGGTTACCGGCAGCCCATTTACTAAGAGTTGTTGGACATAAAGCCGGTAAAGAACGTTGAATAGCAAAACCGATTAATGATTTAAAAACGGATGAAGTAAATTTATTCAGGATAAAGAAATTTGAAATCGCAGGAAAATGTGAAAGATACCTGTTGATTGCTGTAATATTTGCAATTATTTTAGTCCGTAAAGGAACATGGTTTGACAGATAATACTGCTGAAGGGCTTCGCTTTTAATCCTTGTCATATCAACGCTGGAAGGGCACTCCGACTTACAACCTTTGCACATCAGGCATAAATCCAGTATTTTGTAAATTTCGTGATGGTTAAAAGGGTTATTTTGGTTAGAAAAACCGATAATTTCTCTAAGGAGATTAACACGGGCTCGCGTAGTATTATTCTCGTTCTTTGTAGCCATATAACTTGGACACATAATTCCACCCATAGATGCTGGTTTACGGCAATCGGCTGAACCGTTGCATTTTTCAATCGCTCTTATTATACCGTATGTATCTGAAAAATCAAACCAAGTAGTAATTTCTTTTGTAATATATTTCGGGTCATAGCGCAAAGAGGTATTCATTTTTGGAGTATCAACAATTTTTCCGGGATTGAAAATATTATGCGGATCCCATGCCTCTTTAATTTGTTTAAGTAATAAATAGTTTCTTTCCCCGAGCAACAAAGGAATAAACTCGCCTCTTAATCGTCCATCTCCATGCTCACCGCTTAATGAGCCATTAAATGACTTGACAAGTTTTGCTACATCAAGTGCAAAAGTATGAAAAAACTCAACATCTTTATCTGTCTTAAGGTTCAGCAAAGGTTTTAAATGCAGCTCCCCGCTCCCGATATGTGCATAGTAAACGCTTTTCAGACGATAATGTGCAAGTAATTCCCGGAATTTAGCCATATAATCAGGTAAATCTTCAACTTTGACGGCAGTATCCTCAATTACACCTACCGGTTTATTATCACCGGGAATATTCGACAATAAACCGAGTCCGGCTTTACGAAGCGACCATACTTTTTTAATATCATTGCCAAATAAGACAGGAAAATGATAGCCAAATCCGGCTTTCCGCATCTCGGCTTCCATTTGAACTGCCGTCTTCAGAATTTCATCTCTCGAATCGCTGAAAAACTCGACTGCAAGTATCGCTTCCGGCTCACCTTTAATAAAAAACCTGTTTTTATTCTGTTCGATATTACTTTTTGTACATTCAAGAATATAATTGTCAATCAGCTCAACAGCGGCAGGGGCATATTTTAGTGCAATCAGATTTGCATGAAATGCCTGTTCAAGCTTTTCGCAATGTACGCAAACTAAGGCGGTTTCTTTAGGCGGGAGATCTGATAAACCGAGCTTTATTTCCGTGATAAAAGCAAGAGTTCCTTCAGAACCGGTCAGCATTTTACAGAAATTGAACTTGTCGGAAGTTTCTGTAAATGGTTCCGACTCTAATAATAAATCAACAGCATAACCTGTATTTCTTCTTTTAATTGATTTATCAGGAAATTGGCTTCTAATTTCACTTTGGTTGCTTTGAGATGAGAGAAGCTCCCGAATATTCCTGTACAAGCTGCTTTCAAAATTATTGCCGTTACATTTCGCTTCGAACTCCTGTTTGTTTAATGCATGGAATTCAGTTTCTGAACCGTCGCTTAAAATAGTTTTTAGGGCTAATACATGATCGCGTGTGCATCCATATATTAATGAATGGGAGCCGCAGGCATTATTCCCTACCATGCCTCCGAGCATACATCTGTTTGATGTGGAAGGATCAGGACCAAAAACAAGTTTATATGGTTCAAGATATTTATTCAGTTCATCCAATATGACTCCCGGTTGAACCCATATCCATTTTTGTTCTTTATTAAATTCCAAAAGCCGTGTCATATAGCGTGAAATATCAACGACAATGCCGCTGCCGACAACCTGGCCTGCTAAAGATGTACCGGCAGCACGAGGGATTAGAGAAATTTTCTCTTTTTGAGCATAATAAATTAATTTTTTAATATCCTCAACATTTTTAGGACAAGCGACGGCCAAGGGTTTCTCTCTGAATACTGAAGCATCTGAAGAATAAATCAATCGTGTGGATAAATCGGTAAAAAGCTCGCCTTCAAGTTGTGCGGCGAATTCTGTAATTTTCTTAATATGTTCACTTTCCGGCATTTAAGTCAGATGTTTTGTCTGTAAAGATAAATATATTGTTATTATCTAATCAGCAGATACGAATAAAAAATTTTTTAACACAGAGTTCACTGGGAAGACAGAGTTGCACAGAGTAAAAATTTACTTTATTTTAGGATATTACTGATACAATACATATTTTTGCAAATAATTATACATTAATTAAACAATTGAAAACCATGGATTTACTACAAAAAATCAGAGAAAATGCTAAAAAGCTGAATAAACGTATAGTTTTGGCTGAAGGTACTGAAGAGCGTACTATTCAGGCAGCGGATATAATACTTGGAGAAAGTATTGCACAGATAATTCTGCTTGGAAATCCCGGAGAAATTCATTCACTTGGTGAAAAATTTCAATTAAAAAATCTGGACAAGGCAAAAATTGTGGATCCTCAAAACCACGAAAAAATTGACTTTTATACAGATTTGATGGTTGATTTGCGTAAACATAAGGGGATGACAAAGGATAAAGCATTGCTGCTCATTAAGGATCCTTTGTTTCTTGCTACATTAATGATAAAAGGCGGTGATGCCGACGGTGAAGTAGCGGGAGCTATGAATGCAACAGGTGATGTGTTACGGCCAGCTTTTCATTATATTAAAACATTACCTGGGATAACGATTGTATCCGGGGCTTTCATTATGATTCTAAAAGATAAGCAATTCGGCGACGATGGAATATTAGTCTTCGCCGATTGTGCCGTACATCCAAATCCGACTGACCGGGAGATGGCGGAAATAGCAGTAGTAACTGCGAAAACAACTCAAATTCTTGCCGGAATGGAGCCACGTGTAGCTATGTTAAGTTTTTCAACTAAAGGAAGCGCTTCTCATGAATTGGTTGATAAAGTTATAAGCGCCACTAAAATAGCCAAAGAGATGAATCCTTCGCTTATTATTGACGGAGAATTGCAGGCAGATGCAGCTATAGTTGAAAAGGTGGCTTTTAAAAAAGCTCCGGGAAGTGAGCTCGCAGGCAAAGCCAATGTTCTTATATTTCCCGATTTGAATTCAGGAAATATTTGCTATAAGCTCGTTCAACGCATGGCAGGAGCAGAAGCAATTGGACCCGTACTTCAAGGCATGGCGGCACCTATTAATGACCTATCCAGAGGTTGTTCGGTCAGCGATATTGTTAATCAAATTGCAATTACGGCTAATCAGGCAGCAGGAAAATAGTAGGCAGTAGGCAGTCGCCTATTGCCTAAAAAAGTATTAACTATAAAAAAAGTAACTATTTAGGTGGAAAAATAATTATCCCATCGAAGTACGAACGAAATACGAACTTACGAATTACGAAAAAATTCGCTGGGGGATTGATTCGTAATTCGTATATTCGTACTTCGTAGGTTCGTAACAAATTCGTACTTCGATGGAATAATCTTAAAAAAAATAATGACCTAAATAGATACAAAAAAATATATTTAATATTTCTTTTTTACAATAATTATTTTATATCTTTGCAGACTATTTCAGTTATTAACTAATAATAAAAACATTATGAAAATAGTACCATGCCTTAGTGCAACAATAGCCGTTTTATTGATGATTTGCGGCGGAATCGGTTTCTTTATTGTTCATAATTTTTTAGGTGTAAGACATCCTCAGAATTATTTTGTTGTAGCCGCTTGTTTTCTTTTAAAATAGAAGAAAAACTAAAATTAATGAAAGGGTTGATGTGGGATTATAACATTCCGCCCGGGCATTGTCTTGAAGTGCTGGAAGGCAAAAGAAAAACAGCCGGTCACTATAACGAACATACTTTGTTCAGAAAATTGCTTGAATCGTATCGCTGGTTTACAATATTAAAATTACTTCCATTAAAAAAGATTTCTCAATTATTGACAGATGATGTTATAAAATCATTGAGATTCAAATCCCTCAGAACAAATTATGAATTTATCCGCAAACGATTATATAAAAATTACTTCGCAATTGAAGGATCAAAAAAATCTTAATCCTTCGTACAATTTCTGTAGTGGTAATCCCATAACATTGAAATAACACCCGTCAATTCTTTCAATACCTATATAACCGAGCCATTCCTGTATTCCATAAGCGCCGGCTTTATCATAAGGTCTGAAGTTTTCAACATAGTATCTAATTTCTTCTTCTGACAGTTTTTTAAAATAAACATCCGTAACCACATGAAAGGAGCTTGTCTTCTTCAACGATGTCAAACAAACACCGGTAACAACCTGATGCATTTTCCCTGATAATTTATTCAGCATGTTCACCGCTTCTTCATAGTTTGATGGTTTATTAATAATTTCACCATCAAGCCAAACTATGGTATCGGCAGTAATAAGAAGATCATTCGCAGTAAGTTCATTAATGAACGTTTTAGCTTTTACTTCGGCAAGATAAACGGGTATTTGTTCCTTTGTGAGAGATTGAGGATATGTTTCATCATGCTCTTCCTTTATCCTTATCTCAAATTCAATTCCAAGCTCTTTTAAAAGATATTGCCTTCGGGGTGAACGTGAAGCAAGGATTATGTTGCAGCTTATTAATTTATTTTGTAACATTGCTAAATTGTTAAATTGCTAAATTGCTAAATTGTTAAATTGCTAAATTGTTATACTGCAAACGGGATAAATTTCCGCATTTTGCAATCGGCATATTAATAGCAATTATCCCACCGAAGTACGAATAAAATACGAACATACGAAGTACGAATTCGTAGTTCGTAACTTCGTAACAAATTCGTACTTCGATGGAATAATAAATTGCAGAAATTTACCCCGCGTACAGTATAAATTGCTAAATTGTTAAATTGCTAAATTGCCAAATTGCCAGCTATCAACTATCAACTACCAACTACCAATTTCAAACCGGTAATAACTTTTCAACAATTTGAATATATATAAAATATAACATACCGGCTATCATAATTAATTTAGTCAGCATACTTGCTGCACCATACATTTTTTTATTATTGGCTGCAAAAATTTTATATATGTGATAATAAAAAGTACAGTAAAATCGGATCCGGGTTCGATAAATGCACCATATTTCTGATTCAGCATTGGAATTTCGTAAATAACGACTAATAATGGGACTAGCGAAGCAAGCAATGCGACAATAATATTTCCCGTAAGAAAATGATTTTTATATGTAGTAGAATAAAACCATAACAAGCCCGTGACAATCGGATAAATAACTGCAATTTCGATAAGATTGATTTTATAAGAAACATATATTCCCAGAAGAATGCCGATAATATTCAGAACAATATGAAGAATCATTGCGAAACGTTGGTGAATGTGCTTTCCGACGACAACGGAATCGGGGCGGTTTATATAATCAGCTTTTCTGTCGAAATAATCGTTTATAGCATAACCTGCTGCAGTGATGCAAATTGTAGAAAATACAAGAAGAAAAAAATCAAATTCACTGAATTGCAGTTCGAAGCCGATTTCAGATAATACAGGATAAATAACAAACCACCGTATAATATACTGAAGAAGAGCTATAATAAGAAGGTTTTGTACTCTGATTAGCTTTAATATTGCAAACATAACATAAAAAATTTACCAATTGAATGCATCTGAATCTTTCCATTTTCCCTGCACCCGCAACACTTGTTCAATTACATCTCTTACACAGCCTTCACCGGCTTTTAAATCGGATATATACTTGGAAATTTCCTTAATATCAATTGCGGCATCAGCCGGGCATGTGGGTATCCCTGCTTTTTTCATTACTAGAAAATCGGGCAGATCATCACCCATATATAAAACTTCTGATGGCTTCAAAGAATATTTAAGGATAAAATCATCAAATGGCTCAACTTTATTTTTTGCATTTAAGTATATATCAGTCACACCAAGCCGTTCAAATCTAAGCCGAATCAGCTTTGAGCTGCTGCCTGAAATAATAGCAATGGGAAACCCCTTTTTAATTGCTATTTGCACGGCATAACCGTCTTTCATATTTAAAGGATGTATCTGCTCACCTGACGATGTTAACAATATATGACCTGCAAATACGCCATCAACATCAAATGCAAAGGCTTTTACATTGATAAGGCTTTCTTTGAAATTGTTCATTTCCTGCTTTTTCTTTTGTAATGGTTTGTGATTCCTTGTGAAATCATTGCATATAAATCACGATAATAAGGATAATTTTTAAGATATTCAATATGCTTATTTATTATTTCATAATCATTTCTTCTTGCCGGTCCTGTTTGGGCATCTTCAGGAGAAATTTCCGATATTCTGCCTGCTGTTTCTGCAATTACCGGTTTTAGCATTTCAAATGAGAGCTGTTCCCTTTCCAGCAATTCTTTTGCAATAGTATAAAAATAATTTGAGAAATTACAGGCAAAAATACCGGCAATATGCAAAATAAACCGCTTTTCTGAATCAAGAATATATACTTTTTTTGATACATGTTCAGCCAAGTTTGACAATATTTTTAAATTTTTGATGGAACTTGTTTCTACACACAAAGGAATATTGCTAAAGTCTGATGGCTTAAATTTTAAAAAAGTATGAAAAGGATAAAACACCCCGTAATCAGTAGTATATTGTTTGAAAATATTAAGCGGAAGACTACCTGCACAATGAACAAGAAATTTATTATTAAAAATATTCGAGCTAAGTATTGGTACAAGTGAATTATCCGGCACGGTAAAAAAATAAATATCGGCTGATAAATCGGCATTTTTGATATTACCGGTATAAGAACAATCCAATATTTTTGCAAGAAATTCTGCCGATTTAATCGTCTTATCTATGACCTGGATTATCTTACATCCTGCATTTTTAAGGGCAGGGGCGAGGTTTGTTGCGAGATTACCAGCTCCAATGAAGACAATACGTATGTTTATTTTATTCCTTTTCATATTTGCAAGCCCAAAACAGTAATGTCATCAATTTGTTCGTATTTTTTTCCCTCGTAATTCATCCATTTGTCTAAAGCCATTTCAATTTGTTCGCCTTGTTCTTTCATTGATTTAATCTGTTGAGACATGCCGGGACATGTCTGTACCAATAATTCTTTAAACCGTTTATAGAGGAATTTTTTACCTATTGGTCCGCCGAACTGGTCAGGATAACCATCGGAAAAAAGAAATAGCTTGTCGCCTTCGTAAAGTTGAATCTCATGGTTTGTAAAGTCGTTCATTTTAACGTAAATGGCAACCGGCATTTTGTCCGGGCGGATTTCGATGACCTGACCCGCAAGGTCACTTTCTGTATTAGTGACGGGGTGACTTGCAGGCATTGTGCCACTAATAACCCCGTGACTACCAGTCACCCCGTCACAAACAATCTGACCTTGCGGGTCAGGATTTCGAATAATCCATAACGGATTATTTGCGCCAGCCCACTGGGCTTTATATGACCAACCCGCAAGGTCATCTTGTTCGGGGTCACTGCCCTTATGTTGGCAGTCATTTTTGGTAAGGTGACCTTGCGGGTTGGTCGAAATATTAATAGCTGCCAAACTCATATCCATTCCGTCTTTCTGTTCGCCTTCTTTTCCAGATTGTTGTAAGGCTTCAATTACGGAAAAACGAAGATGATTTAACACCATAGCGGCATTAATCACCTCTTTCTTGCGTACAATCTCATTAAGGAAAGAGACTGCCAACATACTCATAAAGGCACCTGGTACACCATGCCCTGTACAGTCGGTCACAGTGACAATAAGCCATTTATTTATTATTGTAGCCCAGTAGAAATCGCCTGAAACAATCTCTTTTGGCTTAAAGATAATAAAATGTTCCCCCAGAATAGAATCAACATATTTATCGGTTGGTAAAACAGCCGTTTGTATGCGTTTTGCATAACGAATAGAATTCTCAATTTCTTTTTTTTGCTGAAACAATATTTCATTTTTGTGAAGAATTTCATCTATTTGTGTTTCAATCTCCTCTTTCTGTTGCTGAAGAACCACATTTTTTATTAATATTTCATCTCGTTGCGTTACAATTTCTTCCTTTTGTTGTTCTAATACAATATTTTTTTCTCTGATTTCCTGAGTACGCTCCATTACAATTTTTTCAAGACGTTGCTTATCTTTTTTAAGTTTATATGAACTTATCAATTGAACAAGGGTAATAAACACTAACAAGATAATAAATATCCCGATGTAATAAATATATTTTAATAAATATTTTTCATTTCTTTTATATTCAAATAAGTAATGTTTATCCTTTGCTTTAAAAGAAAATTGAGGATTGTTTTTACCATTATACTTAATAGAAAAATTTCTAGGATAATCAATTTTTTCTTCAAATGTTATGGGGTCAGATAGATTTTCTCTAAAAATAATTAATTTCCCTTTATTTATATGATAAAATAATTGTTCTTCTTTGCTATCATTATCTATGTCAAATGCACATATGTAGTTGGAATAATTTCCCAACAATTCTGAATAATCATAAGTTTCGGTTGTATCAAGGTTATTGTCTAATTTATATATAAAGCCTTTTTCATTAAGTAAATAAAGATTATCCCGATTTTTTGTGTTTGTTGTAAAAAGATTCACTCCTGGTTTATATTCTATATTTTTTGTTTTATTTGTTTTTCCTTTGGTATCATATAATGCGATGAATGTTTGTAATTTTAACTTACCCCAATAAGAATAAAGGACTGCGAAATAATTAGTAATATTATATTTATATGGATAAACAGAAATATCAGATGTAAATTCTTTAAATTCTACAGGCTCAAATAATAATTTTAATTGACTGTTGAAACACATTAGCCAGGCGCTACTATTCCAATATGGTATATTTTCATAAGCTTTATAGTGATTATAATATTTTAGAGAATCTTTATCATGAGATTTTTTGCATGAATCATATAGTTCTCTTGGAGGATAATTGCCGCCGGCACGAGAACTACCCATGATTTCTTCCTTGCCGTCATTATCGATATCGTAAAAAATGATATAACGAGGAAAAATATTGCCATATTGAGGCGACTTATAGACTGTATCATTGATAATATCATAAGCGTAGATTCTTCTTGGTACTAAAGAGAATCCGGCAGAAATATCAAAAATTATTTCTTTTCTATTATCATTATTTATATCCATTAATTTGCCAGGAATAATACTATAATCATAAAATCCACCACCTGACTTTTTAACTGTATCAATAAATTTATTATAAAATAATACCCTACTCGAATCTTGTTTAAAAATTTCATTACCATTAATAAAAACAGAATCTCCTTTTTGTGTGAATATATAAATCTCTTTATATCCATTATTGTTAAAATCTCCATACATTAAATCTGAATTTTTGATATAATCGCCAAGTAAGTTCCAAACTCCAATAATTTTTTCATTTTGATCGTGAATATGAATAAAAGCCTGTTTGGTACCATAATGGGCATACGAAAGCATTTCACAATAACCATCGGAATCTAAATCTACATACTTTATAATGCAATCTTCGCCAGTTGTCTTTAGGCTACATTTCTTAATTTCGTATTTATTAAAAAGGGGAGGTAACAGAATTATTAATAATACGGTTATTGCAAAAGAAATGATTATATTGATAACAAAAATATTCTTCATTAGTTTTTGTTTGTTAAGCATCCATATTACCTATAAAACTAAAATTATTATAAGTTTTATTCACTTTATTATGTCTTATCTTTTTCAAAAATATTTCTTTTCCCTCGTTTTGGGCTTGTTTTAATTCGTCAATTTATTTTGAAAGAGTTTTTATCGTCATACTTTTTTATAAACAGCATCTTTATTGGCAGCTTATGACCTCTAACTACTGTATATACTTCTCCTTTATATTATCAAGTAACGACTGTTCCTGATGACTGATATTTTTGTCAACAGACGCCGCCTTTTGCATCAGCGCATAAATTTTTCTTCGCATTTTTGGATCTTCGGGCATCCGCAGCACCAGCTTGTTGTTTTTCGCCATTTGAATCATGGGTTGTATCTTGTCTAAACTATAGCCCCATTTTTTAGCAAGGTGTTCGGCGAAATCAATTTCCTCGTCAGCAAATGAGCCGTCAACCGCAATCATAATAAGAACATTATTGAAAGCATAGTCGCGAACATTGTAAAGCATATCAATTTTTTCCGGCTTAACAGGGCTGTAGAAGAAAGCGGCATTGGCGCCGAAATATTCATAATATTGCTGAAGCGACATGACATCGGCGATAATCCATTCATTTTTCGGGCTGTTAAGCTCATTTCCGCAATACGGGCATTTTATGTCAAGCGTATCCTGCACCGAACCGCCACAGCCAGAGCATACATGCTGATAAATATTTCCTTTAGAATCGCCTGCATTGATGGCTCTGCACATCAGCACGACTTCGGTTTTGGAAGTGACAACAGTGTCGAGGACTTCAATTTTTTTCTCTTTAGCTACAACTCTCTGATATGATGATTTAACAGAAATAATCAGCAGATTCAAATTATCTTTTTGTCCGACTCCAATAAGAGTTACATCGTTCAGATATAAACGAGCATAAATAAACTGTGGCTCTGAATTAATAATATTGGTTAGCTTTTCAAATGCCTGGTCAGTAACAAACCTGCGCATAATTTGGGGTTCTTTCAGAACTCTGGCGGTTTCGATTTGCAGGTATCCATTGCTTGCCTTATCTTCAATCAGTTGAATGGAAAAATCTTTATGGTCATGCACCATTTCTGCAATTTTTTCGCTCAGGTTTGCTGTTTTTGCAGCAAGAGGGTTCGAAGTAATATAATCATCCGCCTGAGTTATTTCCGAAAGCACCCACCCATATTCAGGCGAATTTGTGATTACACCGCAAGATTGACATTTGCAAACCTCTCCTGCGTCTTTTGGCAGATCAGCGC
>JACQWN010000550.1 GCA_016209245.1 Bacteroidia bacterium | reverse complement strand
TTTACCTGGCGATAAGGTAAGAGTGGAAATGTCACCATACGATTTGACTAAAGGAAGAATTACTTTCAGATATAAATAAATAATAATTTTTAATTCAATGAAAATCAGAGCATCAGTAAAAAAGCGAACACCCGACTGTAAAATTGTACGTAGAAAAGTACGTATTTATGTTATTAATAAAAAAAATCCAAAATATAAGCAACGACAGGGATAATTATTAATTAAATTAAAAAATTATGGCACGAGTAGCAGGAGTTGATATTCCAAATAATAAGAGAGGCGAAATAGCTTTGACTTATATTTTTGGAATAGGCAGAAGCACGGCACACAAAATTCTGGAACAAGCCGGTGTGGACAAAAATATTAAAGTAAAAGACTGGACCGATGAACAGACAACCAGTATAAGAAATATTATCTCCGAAAGCTATAAAATCGAAGGGGAATTACGTTCGGAAGTTCAGTTAAATATAAAACGGTTGATTGATATTGGATGTTACCGTGGAATCCGGCACAGAATCGGACTGCCGGTTCGGGGACAGCGTACAAGATGTAATGCCCGTACACGGCGAGGCCGGAGAAAGACTATTGCAAATAAAAAGAAAGCAACTAAATAATAATTTGTATGGCAAAGAAAACGATAACATCAAAGAAGAGAGTAGTAAAAATCGAACCGGTCGGACAAGCATTTATTCACTCATCATTTAATAATATCATTATTACTTTGACTAACTCGTCAGGGCAGGTCATTTCATGGTCATCGGCAGGAAAAAAAGGATTCAGGGGCTCAAAGAAAAATACTCCTTATGCTGCACAGATAGCTGCCGATGATGCTTCAAAAACCGCTTACGAGCTTGGATTAAGAAAAGTTAAAATATTTGTAAAAGGACCAGGCGTGGGTAGAGAAGCCGCTATACGACAAATTCACAGTAATTCTATTGAAGTCCTTGAAATTGTTGATGTAACTCCTCTGCCACATAATGGGTGCCGGCCCCCGAAAAGAAGAAGAGTATAAACTTTATAAATTTGAACTTTTAATTTTTAATTTTTAATTTAGGTAACATGGCTAAATACATAGGACCAAAAACAAAAATCGCCAGAAAATTTGGAGATGCAATTTATGGACCTGACAAATATTTTGAAAGGAAAAATTATCCTCCCGGTTTTCATGGTTTAAACAAAAGAAAAAGAAAACTTTCAGAATATGGTGTTCAGCTAAAAGAAAAACAAAAAGTCAAATATATTTATGGTATTCTCGAACGGCAATTTTCAAATCTTTTCGAGAAAGCTCAACGCAGCAAAGGTGTAACAGGCGAAGTTCTCCTTCAGCTTCTTGAATCGAGGCTTGATAATGTTGTCTATCGTTTGGGTATTGCTCCGAGCAGGGCCTCAGCCCGTCAACTGGTGAACCATTACCATATTCTCGTTAACGGGAAATGTGTAAATATACCATCTTTTTTAGTTAAACCAGGCAATATTATCAGTGTCAGAGAAAAATCAAAATCTCTTGAAGCGATCACCGACTCGCTTTCGACTTCAAGATACGCTAAATATGTATGGTTAGAATGGGACAATGAAGCATTAAGCGGAAAATTTATCAATGTTCCCGAACGTTCAGAAATTCCCGAAGATATCAAAGAACAATTAATTGTTGAACTCTATTCTAAATAAGTTTTAATATTATGGCAATACTCGCTTTTCAAAAACCCGATAAGGTTATAATGATCGATTCAAATGAATCGTATGGAAAATTTGAATTTCGACCGCTTGAACCAGGTTACGGCATTACAGTAGGCAATGCTTTAAGAAGAATTTTATTATCTTCGCTCGAAGGATATGCTATTACTGCAATAAAAATTGAAGAAATAGATCATGAATTTTCTACTATTAAAGGCGTAATCGAAGATGTAACCGAGATTATTTTAAATCTTAAGCAAATACGCTTTAAAAAACAAATCGAGGAAACCGATACCGAGAAAGTTTCAGTTTCTATTTCAGGACAGGAAACTTTTAAAGCCGGTGACATCGGAAAATTTCTTCAGTCATTCAAAGTGCTTAATCCCGACCTTGTTATTTGCAATATGGAACCATCGGTAAAACTAAAGATGGATATTTATATTAACAAAGGCAGGGGTTTCGTTCCTTCTGAAGAAAATAAACCCACAAACGGTGAAGTTGGTATTATTCCCGTCAGCTCTATATTTACACCTATTAAAAATGTTAAATATACTATTGAAAATGTTCGTGTAGAACAGAAAACCGATTATGAAAAACTTATTATCGAGGTTATAACCGATGGTTCTATACACCCGAAAGAAGCTCTTAAAGAAGCAGCAAAAATTCTTATTTATCATTTTTATCTCTTCTCCGACGAGAAAATAACACTCGATACAGATGAAAAATACAGCACTGAAGAATTTGACGAAGAAATTCTCCATATGCGACAACTACTTAAAACAAAATTATGCGACCTGGATCTTTCAGTTCGCGCACTTAATTGTTTAAAAGCCGCCGATGTGGATACATTGGGTGATCTGGTTACATTCAATAAAAACGATTTGCTCAAATTCAGAAATTTTGGAAAAAAATCACTCACCGAGCTTGAAGAATCACTCGCTTCCATGAATCTTTCGTTCGGAATAGATATTTCAAAATTTAAGCTGGATAAAGATTAGATTAGAAATGCCATCTTTTGTTGCCACAAAAGATGGCATCTCTACAATGAATTTAAAAAATAAAACATGAGACACAGAAACAAACTAAACCACCTTGGAAGAACAAGCGAACACAGGAAAGCTATGCTTGCAAATATGGCGGTTTCCCTGATTAAGCATAAAAGGATTAAAACAACTCTTGCCAAAGCAAAAGTCTTGAAATCATATATCGAGCCCTTACTTACAAAATCAAAAGTGGATTCAACGCATTCAAGAAGGGTTGTTTTCAGTCATCTGCAAGATAAATTAGCAGTTGCTGAATTATTCAGAGAAATTGCTATCAAAATAGCAAACCGTCCGGGAGGATATACAAGAATATTAAAAACCGGCTACAGGAATGGAGATAATGCGCAAATGTGCTTTATCGAACTGGTTGATTATAATGTAAGCTTTGTTAAGCAAAAGCTGGAAAAAGCCAAAACAACAAGAAGAAGCCGCTCGAGAAAGAAAAAAACCGTAGAAGAATTAAAAGAGAAAGGACCGGATAAAACCACAAAACAATCATTAGAGACACCTGAAAAACAACAGGAAACAATCGCAAGCTCCGGCGCAGAAACACCTTCGGGTGAAGTTCCTGCAAGCGAAACTGAAAAAACAGATGAAGTAAAAGAATAAAGTGTTCATGTGTTCATGTGTTAAAGTGTTCATGTGTTCATGTGTTCATGTGTTAAAGTGTTCACATAAATACATTAACAGTTTATCAATTTAACAATCTAACAATTTAACAATTTAACAATTTAACAATTTAACAATCTAACAATTTAACAATCTAACAATTTAACAATCTAACAATTTAACAATCTAACAATTTAACAATCTAACAATTTAACAATC
>JACQWN010000549.1:1475-4910 GCA_016209245.1 Bacteroidia bacterium | reverse complement strand
CAAAACCTTTTTTTCTGCTTCCGATCCTTTAATGTTGCCGAGAAACAGTTTTAACAAATTATTCAGAGCTTCCCGAGTATCAGGTTTATGCAAGGCTTTGTGAGTTTGTATCCAAACGTTTAAAAAGCAAACTTGTTTAGCCGAAGTACTCGTGCTGAGCTAGTTTGCAGCGAGTAATGCTTGCAGTGAGTAACGTCGAAGTATAAAAATATGCATTTTTGAAAAACACCTATTTTTTTGACGAAAAAAAATTGTCGCTGAATTTTTGTACAGAAATTCATTATTTTGAAAATTCATAAATTATTGTTATTGTTGCAGAAAAATTGCTTAATTGCTTAATTGCCAATTAACCATATAACCATTTAACCATATAACCATTTTTAATATAACCGCTTATGAAAACAAATATTAAAGTTTTAATGCTTGATGCTTCGACCGGATATTATAAAACAGCGAGATATCCTTTAGGAAGCTTTTTTGGTCCGGTAGACCTTGGCTTGCATCTTTCCGGGAAGTACCACAGTCTGAATATCGGGGCAGGTTTATTTGCCGGTTCGATTTTCCCCGGCTCAAACCGTATGTTATTTACCGGATTTTCACCATGTTGGGTCGGATTTTACATATCTTCGATGGGAGGTGCAGCCTTAGTATTTGATAATCTCGGTATCAATATGCTTTCAATAATTAATAAAGCTCCGACACCTTCGGTTCTTTATCTTAACCGTACTCACGGTGAAGAGGTTGAAATAGAAATTGTTCCGCTCGAATTAACAAGGGTCTGGGAACAAGACAGAGGCGGAATATATTCTCTTATGGATTATACTTACAAATGTTTTGGCGGGCGCTATAAAACTGATCCGAGAATACTTGCAACAGGTCAGGCTTCACTCGCAACCGACTTTGGAGCAATTGCCTCGGTTCCAATAAAGAACGGACAGCTTTCTTTTGTTGATACATGGGCAGGCCGAGGGGGTTTTGGCACCAAGATGTTAAAGAATCATGGAATTGCGGCAGTTATATATGGCGGCACATGCATAGAGGAAGACTTCCGCGATAGAAAGGTCGCCGATGAATGGTTTGAACATAAATATCATAAGAAACTTGCCGCCAGAGATTTTGAATCAACAGCCAAATATCGTTTCGAGCCAAAGTTTCACACAGGAGGCACATTTGGAGTTAATTACGCCACAATTGGCGGTAATATTCTTGCTTTTAACTACAGAAGCATTTATTGGAGCGAAGAGGAAAGAGTAGAGTTACATAAAAAATTTATTCTTGACCATTATCTGAAGCAATTCAACGAAGAAACAATTGATACAAAACAACAGAAGAATTGCGGAGAGCCTTGCGTGGCTATTTGCAAAAAGATGAGAGATGAATACAAAAAAGATTATGAGCCATATCAGACAATGGGTCCGCTGTGCGGAATATTCGACCAGCGTGCAGCAGAGGTCATAAATCATCATGCCGACATGTATGGTTTTGACGGCATATCGGCAGGCGGGGTCCTTGCATGGCTCATGGAATGTCTAAGCGATGGCAGCCTTTCCCCACAGGAATTACAGGTTTCCGGAATCCCTGTCTTTTCACAGGAGAATTTTAGAATTGTCGAAGATTCCATGTTTAATGCAAAGCTTGGAATAGAACTTTTAAATAATATAATATATAAAAAAGGAATATTAAATCTTGAAGAAGGCGCCAGAAAATTTGCCAGACAACTTTCCCGTGAAAAAAGCAAAAAAATTCTTGATAAGTTTGTATATACCGCATATGGCAGGAGAGGATGGATGGTACCAAATCAGTACTGGACACCCGGCGTCTTATCGCCTATGTCAATAATGGGAAAATATTACATGCAATATAGCAACGAATTTATCACGCCACGTGAATTAGGCAGAAAAAATGCAGAACGGATGAAAAAAGAGCTTATTCTCGATAATACCGGAGTATGCCGGTTTCATCGGGCATGGGCAGAAGAAATGATTCCCGAAATTGTTGAGCATCTTTATAATTTAAAAAATGAATTTTTTGAGATTATTGATATTACAGCAAGTAGAATTAATTCAAGAAATTCATCCATATTTTGGGAATCAGAAAGAAATTTTGATTATATTTATACTTTTTTAAAGAAAAAGCATATTACAGAGAATCTTAATAATCCCGAGCTAATAAATTGGATTAAACGTTTTGAAGAAAATAAATTTGAAGCCGCCCAGGATTTCTGGTACGAAATGCTAAGGGGCAGTAATGAATCATTACATGAATTTTAGACCATAATTTACACGATTTTCGGAATTTCAATGCTTGTAGTGAGCATAACCGAACTATCGTAAAATTGATATTTGAAAAAAAGTAACTATTTAGGTATAGACGTTATTACCCCACCGAAGTACGAACGAAATACGAACTTACGAATTACGAAAAAATTCGCCTGTGGGTTGATTCGTAGTTCGTATATTCGTAACAAATTCGTACTTCGATGGAATAATCTCCATTAAAAATTATATCCTAAATAGTTACGAAAAAAAAACAAAAATTTGAGAGTTTTGTCAAAAATATATTATTTTTGAACTTTTTAAATTATTAAAGATCTGAATAACGCTGTACCTTATTATAATAGTATTATGGATAATTGTGAAAAAATAATTGAATACACTGGCCATCTTACTCAGGAAACTATTGAGAAGCTTCTTAAAGAGGTCAGCATAAAGATGGAAGAAAAAAATTTAGTTACATTGTATAAGAAAAAAGTATATGGTGCAATGGTAGAATGCCTTGATAATATATATAAACATTGTGATAATACATTTGACTCAAAAGCGTGTGATACTAAATTTTATATTGAGAAGCATGACAACAGCATAGAGATTATTTCGCAAAATTCAATTTTGAATGAAAACATTCCTGCGCTAAAAGATAAAATAGAATTAATTAACAAATTGTCGAAATCGGAGATTAAAGAGCTTTATAAGAATACTATTTTAAATGCAAATATTACAGATAAAGGCGGCGCCGGACTGGGAATTATCAATATAGTAAAAATATCAGGCAACAAATTAAGCTATGAATTCATTCCGATTGACAATAAATATTCATGTTTTATTTTAAATATAAAAATTTCTTTTTATAAAATGAATTGTATGGATGCAACACTAATTCAAGCTACGGAGAAATCTCCGAAAGTAATGTTCGACCCTGAAAATGGCATTTTCGAAATGGAGGGAGATTCCAGACCGGAAAATGTCAGGAGATTTTATCAACCGATTATTGATATGGTCAAAGCATACTTCGATGACATTTATAATGAAAACAAGATTGATAAATTTGCTGAAAATGCATTCAAATTTAATTTTAAGCTAGGTTATTTTAATTCATCATCTGCCAAATTTATTCTCGATATTCTAACTATTGTCAATGATTTCCGGAAGGAAGGGC
>JACQWN010000549.1:0-1392 GCA_016209245.1 Bacteroidia bacterium | reverse complement strand
GAATTAATGGATTAATGGGGTGTAATCCAACAATCCAAATGCTGCCGAAAAAATAGCTGCCAAATCATCTGCTTCTTTTCTTTCCGATAATATACCCGATATATATACCGAGACCCAAAACAAGCAAAAACACGATTGGCCATAATAAGAACCGCATTGCTAATAAACGAGCGACTAATCCAAATCTTATTAACAACAAGATAATGATTATAACCAATATCCAGATAATAATTTTTTGAACCGACATTTTCATTAGTATTAATAATGCAAATTTATATAAAATATTGTAATTATTTTAGGTATAAACGTTATTATTCCACCGAAGTACGAAAAAAAATACGAATTTACGAATTACGAAAGGATTTGTGGTTGGCAAATTCGTAATTCGTAAGTTCGTAATAAATTCGTACTTCGTTGGGATAATATATGTATGAAATAACATTGACTTAAATATTTATAAAATATTTCTGAATTAATCTGGTTTCATTCAATTTATTTAAAAATATTATTTTTGTAATTATATTAAGGTAGCATAAATTAATGTTAAAAAGATTTGTTAAACGCGAGTGGTTAATTCCTTTATTTTTTATCTTTTCAGTACTCTCCGTGATTATAGGTCTGTGTCTGCTTGCTTATTTTATCTATATTTTTAAAGGATACTTCGTAAAAATCGGCACAGGTGAATATGCAATAGCAAAAGCAGCGCAGGAAGTTGATTTTTGGGGCTTAACTTATGGTACAATCTGGACTTTTCTTGGAATATTTTTCTATTTTATTGCGATTAAATTGCAGATTGTAGAGCTTAGATTCCAGATTAAGCTGATGGCAGATAGAAAAAGTGAATTCAGGGAACAAATATTTGAAACAGCTTTCCTTGACCATGCCCGCAAGCATCTCGAAATAGTCAATAGTATTAAATATGAGTTCGAGACGATTAATCAGACAAATGGAACATCATCCAGTTTCTTTGTAATAAATGGCGCTGATTTTTTCCATCATGTAATTCAGCAGATGTCTTACATTTTTGAAGCATTTATGGCGGGTAAATATCCTAAGGAAAATTTGAACGACAATGAGCAGAAAATATTTAAAACCCTTATATTCTTTGGTATTAGCCAAAGAAAATTTAATACCTTGTTAAAAGTTAAAAATTATAATGATGAGAAGGGGCTTCTGAAATTTGTTTACCAGGAAATTTTCAGTTTTTACAATCAATTTCTTGAACCTTATTTCAGGAATTTTTCCGAAATTTATCATTTAATTGACAAAACTATGGAAGAAGAAATTCAGGAACAACCTGAAAAAAAACAAGAAATAAAAGAAAAATATTTAAAATATAAAAAATTTTTCCTGACTCATATTTCTAATCCTGAATTAGCGTTGATTGTTTAT
>JACQWN010000081.1 GCA_016209245.1 Bacteroidia bacterium | reverse complement strand
CTAGTAAACCCAAAATTTCAGATACACTAATATATTCTTTTCTTTTTTTTAAAAAGGCTTTAATCACCATCCTTTCTTCATCAATCAGTTCCATAATTATTTCGTTTTTGATGTGAACATGGTCATAATGTCGGGAATTTAGCAATTTCAATTTTTTCTTGTCATCTACGATTTTTGCATACACCATTGTATGCTCAATTCGCTTGTGTCCAAGAAGTTCTTTCATTGTGTACAAGTCAATTCCGGCGCTCAACCCGATTGTCGCAAAGCTATGCCTGCCGACGTGAAAATGTAAATGTTTTTTTAAACCGGCTTCTAATCCCCAAATTCTTAAATAAAGGTTAATATTTTGAAGCGCCGGAATTGACCAAAATATTTTATCATTGTCGGGATTATGGACAATTTCTTTCAGAATTTCCTTTGCCTGTTCAGTCAAAGGTAAGCAAAGCAGTTTTTTTGTTTTACGTATCCGTATTTTTATTTGTTCATTCTCAATGTCGTTCCATGTCAATGCCCTGCAATCACTTAATCTTAGACCGCTAAAACAGGAAAACAAAAACATCTGCCGTATTTGGCTATTAAACTTTGTCCTGGTTTGTGTCTTAATAAGCAGCTTGATTTCTTCCAAATCTAAAGTAGTCCGGTCGGTTTCGATTAGTGCCGGTATCTGTACGTTTCTAAAAGGATTTACGCTAATTATATCACTTTTCACAGCTCTGTTTAATATGGTTTTAAACCGTCTTAAATAATTATGGACGGTATTTTGCCTTATACGCAGCATGTCAGATTGAAGATGTTTTTTAAAACCTTCAACCCAGTTATAATTAATCTCTGCAAAGGATAATGATTTACTTCCGGTATAATCTCTGATATGTTTTAGCAGTATGTAAATATTATTCAGGTCGGTATCGTAGTTCTTTTCTACATATTCGATAAAATCAATATTTGCCTTTTTCTTTCTAAAGTCATACTCATTATTAATGAGTTCAACTTCATATTTTGCTTTTATAGCTTTGGCAAGTTCAACCTTTTCCCTATCAATAGCTAAAACATTTTTAATTTTGCTATAATCCTTTAATACATGAATTTTTAAAAATTCGTAGTTGCGTTTGGTTTTTCCGCTTTTATCTAAAAAACAATAAACAACAAAAATTATTGAAAAAAATTTTTTAAGGGGAAGTTCATCGAGTATTGGTATTCTTTTGTTTTGGTGTGTTTTGTTTTGATATTATTTTTGGAAATTACATTTAAGAATAAAAGCTAACGCTTTGAATTAATATTTTAGAATTTCAGGTCATATAATTTAGTTTGTTTTCCAATTTCATATAAATATTCGGGAGCAAAGTCTGCTCCGTTGGCCCATTCAATTGTATTAAACGGGATTGAAAAAATTTTAAAATAGTTAATATCTTTTAAAGGGTGAAATATTTCCCTTTTATCGTTCATTATAGTGTACTTTAAGTCAACTATTTTTTCCTCCCCGTTATCGAATTCTAATAAGATGCAATAATCTTTCAGATACCGGGCATTTATTACATTCAATAACATCTCTTTAATTATTCTAATGGTTTGATTTTATCAAATTTTCCAATTTCTTGTAATTTGTTCCAGTTATTCAACAGTTCAGATTTATGCAGTTCATACCACAATTTTTTGTTATATTTTAAAGAACGTTTTAGTTTCTATTGTTACAGAGCAAATTTAATAAATATTTCCTCTAACATATATTTTGAACAAAAATAATAAAATTTAAAAAGATTATGCACTAATCACTTGAGAAATTATTGGCATTTTCAATGTTATTAGTTCTGAAAGTTCTAATTTTTTACTGGCATTATCTATATCAATGCCAATAAGATTTTTTTCTGAATCGTAGTCTAATACGACACCTTCAGATATTTCTATACTTTCAACACTTGTTTTACTTGACAAGTCAATATAAAGTGTATCTGTTTCAGGAAAATATGTTAATTTCATTTCTTAAACCCCCTATCAATAAAAGCATTATGAATAGTTATTTTATCTTCTAAAGTAATTATACGTAGAAATTTATTATCTAATTCATGAATTTTACCCCAAAAACGAAATCTATTATTTTCTTGTTTTTCAACTTTAATTGGTTTTTCAATAATACGAATGCAATATTCTTTTTTTAGATATGGTCGTTTTTCTAAAACCTTGTTTTCAAAATATTGAGTATATTTATATTCTTTCATTATATTGAACTTAATACTATTATAAATTATTTTTAGAGCGTTCCTTAATCAACTTTATATTGAAAGAGAAACGCTTTAAGCAACGCTCTATATATTTTTATTTAAATATATGTCATTTTCTTTTTAAATTATACTTATAAAAAACTATCTGAAAGATTACTTACCAAATTCTTTTTATTCCGTAATTGTCAAATATCACATCAATGCTCACAACCGCAATCAGCGACAGCGCCTTTGGGCTTAATCTTTTATCATCGGTTGCATACCGGATAAAAGCATGTGTGATTAAATAATATATTACGTATTTTTAGTATTTTTTTTTACAAATATACATTATTTTTTAATTGCAATGGTTTTTGGAAAAACTTTTTATGTTTTATTTTCTGTCACCACTGATAGAGTCGGAGACTACTGTCAGGGTGAGCGCCGGGGAAACCCTGTCAGCGGACGAAGTCCCTGACAGTGGTTGGGTGTATGGTAATATTTCATCAAACCCCTTTATCCGCACCAGCAAATGAAAATAGTTTTTCATCAAACACCATGCGAATGTTTCGGCAACCGGTTCAATATGTTTTTCATACAGATTCAAAAAACGCTGATAGTTGCAGTTATCTATAAACAAATCGCAATGATTGATTCCGCAGTTATAAATGCGATGCATTGCGTTGCATTGAGCTTGTCGAAATGAGCTTTGTCGAAATGTGATAATATTTAATGGGTTCGATAGGCTAATATGTTCTTTTTGTCACTAATCTCGCCTGCTCATTTAACGGCTTTTGGGCATACTCCGTATATTGTTTGTTAAAATTGGGTTATAAATTTTCGATTTCGTTTTGGGTTAAATCAGTCATTTCAATTATTTCGTTAATTGGATAACCCTTATCCTTCATTTTTTTGGCAATTTCAACATCCCTTTCTCTTTTCGCAAATTTAATATAAATTTCCTTAGCTATCTTTCGTGATTCGTCAATTTTTGCATTATTACGTTCTTCGGGTGTAATTTGAGCTTCGTCAATTATTTCAGCAACTTTTTTAATTGCAGGTTCAAAATGACGCTTGTTTTTCATTTCTGCAATTAATTCATCTTTTGTGATGTTGTATTTTTGCAAATCTTTTTTTGAAGTGCCACATTCGGTAACTATACCAATGGCAAGATGTCGTCCCATAATATTATTGCTTATAAATTATTTGTGTTTATTTAATTTGAATATTCTATTTTAATCCAATTAAATCATTTATACTATAAATATTATCAATTGCCAAAAATGACAGGTAATTACCATCTATGATTTCAAAATCATTACGCTGTTCGTTAGTAAGGTTTGCAATATCATGAAATTTGCTAAGGGGAACTATAAAAGTTCTATCATTGTCAAGATGAACAAACATTATGTTGTTGTTTATAAACTCGACATTCCTTATAGCTGTTGGCTTTATTTCAGTTGTTATCATAACCTTATAGCTTTTACTTGCTTAATATTATAAAAAAGTTCTAATTGTTTCAATATCACTTTTTTATGTTCATATAGTAATTTTTCAATTTCATTCAATTCTACTTCAGTAAAATCACCTTTTTTACTTTCATCTAACTCTATTTTTGGCTCAAGCCAATATTTACATGCTTTTTTATGACCTCTTCGGGCATAAGTTACATGTATATGCTTTCTTTTTTCGTAAATATCAGAGCTATAAATTAGAAAAATGAATTTTGATAGTATTAATAATTTCCCCATTATCAAATTTTGTAAAACAAATTTTTCTTTTTATTTTAAACTTCAAAATTACGAAATTTAATAAAATCAATGTCCTTTTTTATTTCACACTGCAGCGTGAGCGCTTCACTTATTATTCCTGTGTGCATTGAAATTTACGAGATTTCTAAAGCAAAAATAAAAGCTTAACGCTACAAATTTCTAATATTTTACTTTTACAAATATACATTATTTTTTAATTGCAATGGTTTTGGGAAAAAATTATAAACGGTTCTTATGTAATTCAAAGCTGTCAGGAGCTGAGGCACGCTGACAGGTTAGATTTTTCTCAAAAGTAAACAATTTTTAATAAATAAATAAAATTTGGGTTTGTAAACTTTATAAAAAATAATTAATTTTGTGGATAGTTAAACCTAATTTTATGAAAAAAACGATTATTTCTCACCTGATTACAACTATACTTTTATCGCTGGTTGTTTTAAAACCTGCTTTTTCACAGATACATAACAGTAATGTATCAAGCAGTGCTTTGCAATGGACATTTAAAGAGAAAATGAAATTATCTTTAGACCAGATATTAAAGGTAGCCATACTTACCGAAGAGCAAAAGACAATTTTATTGAACTCCAAATCTTTACAGGCAGAAGGGGAAACTAATATTACAAACAGCAGCCAGATTGAAGCGGAAATACATGCAGTTATCAATACTGTTGATACGAATAATATTGTGCTCAGCCCTATCAGGCAGGATTTTAACAATAGTATTATTTTATGTCCTGTATATTATACCAAGGATTTCGGAAATACATGGCAACAAAGCTCATTTATTAATATGCCTTATGAAGCGGGGAAAATATCCGGCGGAGGAGGCGACCCTGTCTTAGCGTTTGACGCTGATGGACGATTATATTTTACATGGATAGATCTTTACGGAGATGCGATGTCATTTCTTGCAGGCACGGTAAATATGGGTATATTCTGGGCTTATTCCGACGACGGTGGTGAAACATGGGTTAAGCCGGTACATGATACCGTCCTTTTAGGACAATTACAGATGGTATTCGGCATGCCTACCGGCATCCTTTCGCCAATATCCGATAAGCAGTGGATGGCTGTTGACAGAACAAGCTCACCTTACCATAACAACCTTTATATTTCTTATGTTTCAATCAGCCAAAGCGGAGAAACCAATACCTATCAGATAAAATGCAAGACAAAACCTGCAGGAATTGATCAGTTTACTACCGAAGCGACAATTACTACTCCCGCCCAATTCAGCTTTGTTCAGTTTGCCAGTATCGCTGTGGACAATTTAGGATATGTTCATGTTATTTTTTATGGTACCGACAACGGAGGCACAAGTTATGCAATATGGCATTCGGCCTCAACAGACGGAGGCCAATTTTTCTCCTCACCAAATAAGGTTTCCGATGTTGAATTTGATTTGTATTTAATCAATCAGCAATCATACCATGAAATCAGCGGAATTAATCCCCAAAGGACATATCCTTCTCCATATATTGGCTCCGATATGACATCCGGAAATATTTATGCTACATGGACAGCTTTTGGAATCGCTTCCGATGCAGGCACCGGCGCTGATATTTATTTTTCACGTTCAACTGATCATGGTACGACATGGCTTGCTCCATACAAAGTCAATAACGATGCCGGAATATCTCATAATTATTATTCAACGATTTTTGTCAAAGATAACGGTGTAATCAATGTTTCATGGTACGACCGCCGCGATGATGCAGGAAATATCAATACCCATTATTATTATGCCGCCTCGACTGACGGTGGTGCATCATTCGGCGATAATCATCAGGTAACAAGCATCGCTACCGACTTTTCAACGGTCGGGAGTCAGAACCAGAATTTTGGCATAGGCGAATATACTCAAGTGCTTGCCACGCCAGGATATACAATTCCTGTTTGGTGCGACGGAAGGCAAAATAACGGCGTCCTGAATGTCTATATTGGCTTTATCAATGATGTTTCTGTTGGAATCGAAAATCTAAGAACCGTTACAGCCGATTTTTCATCCGGCAATATTTTTCCAAACCCTGCAAAAAATCAAGCTTCTATTGAAATCACCCTGAATAAATCGTCAGAAATATCCGTATCGTTAGTTGATGTGACAGGTAAGAAAATTAAACAGCTTATCCAAAGCCGTTATCCGGCAGGGAAATATTCCATAACACTTAATTTATCGGATATTGCAGATGGTAAATATTATTGCATTATTTCTACCGAATCGGGAATCTGCCTTAAGCCGTTAAATATAATCAGATAATAACGGCATTTTTCGAATGCTGTTATTATCTGTTCCATCTTAACCGGTTCTTCTCGTCATATATAATTTTCCCATTATCATTCAGCCAGCGGTAAACTCTCAGAGTTTTTTCACTTGGGTAATTCAACTTGTTTACAAGGTCATCGAGCAGGAGCGCTTCATTTTTTAAAATCAGCTTAATATCTTCAAGAATTATATCAAATTCATACCTGCTAAGTGAAATCTCGTTTCTTTTCTGACATACATCACATATTCCGCAACGGTCGGCATGCATCTCACCGAAATATTCAAGCAATAACTGACTGCGGCATTTATTTGTCGAGGAAGCATATTTTAATACCGCTTCGATTCTTTCGACATACCTTCTCTTGCGGTCTTCATAATTTTCTTTTGAAATAAACAAAGCTTTGTCATCAAGCCGTTCTTCAAGATATATAATTAATGGCGTTTTTTTTCTTTGAATGTAATTAATAATATGGTTATTACTAAGTGTTTGTAAATATTTTACCACGACATCAATTTCAACATTGGCTTTTTTTGCAAGCGACAATTCATCAATTCTTGTATAATCGGTAAAAACACCGGTATATGAACGTAAGAGTAATTTGATAAAACCGTCAAGAGCGGAATGCGATACCTGAAATTTATACAAATCGTCGCGGTTTACAAGAAAAAAAATTTTTGAAGGATTATCAATCTCTTCAGTATATTCAATATAACCTTCCCTTTGTAATAGTTTAAGACAATGAAATACGATAACCGAATCGAGCTTAAAAGTCCTGCAAAAAGCGAAGATGTTAAAATCGAATGTTTGCAGCTTCCCTGCTCCGATGGGTAATTGGAAAAAATTTCCAAGGGCATTATAAATGCGCCTTATTTCATCTTTTTCAGGAAAGCTGCGGATAATATTTCTTTCCATTTTTTGCCTGTCCGATTCATTATAAAGCATAATTGCAAATGCTTTTTTACCGTCTCTGCCGCCTCTTCCCGCTTCCTGGTAATAAGCTTCAAGGGAATCGGGCGAATCTGTATGAACGACAAATCTTACATCGGGCTTATCTATGCCCATTCCAAAAGCATTTGTCGCCACAACCACCCTGCATCTGTCGTTTTTCCATTCATCCTGCTTAAAATTGCGTATTTCCGTGTTCAGTCCGGCATGATAATAATCGGCAGATATTTTGTATTTTTTGAGAAATTCGGATATCTCTTTGGCCCTGCGTCTGTTTCTCACATATACGATTCCTGAACCCTCGAGGTTGCTGACTATCTGCAGAAGCTTTTTATATTTGTCTTCTGTATTTCTGACAAGATAGACAAGATTTTTACGTTCAAAACTTATTTGAAATACATTCTTTTCCCTGAAAAGCAGCTTATCTTGTATATCATCAATTACTTGGGGGACTGCAGTAGCAGTAAGAGCCAAAACAGGGATGCCTTGAAAAAATTGTCTGAGCTCTGCAATTTTTAAATAAGAAGGACGGAAATCGTAACCCCATTGAGATATGCAATGAGCTTCATCAACAGCGATCAGATTGACCTTCATTTTTTGAACCCTTACTTTAAATATCTCGGTTGCAATCCGTTCAGGAGAAACATAAAGAAATTTATAATTTCCAAAAATACAATTATCTAATAGTATATCTATTTCGTGATAAGGCAACCCGGAAAAAACTGCAGCAGCTTTAATATTTCTCCGGTTAAGATTTTCTACCTGGTCTTTCATTAAAGCGATAAGCGGAGTAATAACAATACAGATGCCCTCCATGGCAAGAGAAGGGATCTGAAAATAGGAAGCAATCCCAAAGTATCTTTCCTGGTTTCAACTACCTGGCGGATAATTTCTTCCTGTAAAGGTCTGAAATCGGAATAACCCCAGTATTTAAGCAATATTTGACGGTAAATATCCATTTATTATTCTATACACGATATAAAAATTTTCAGCGGTAAAATTATAAAATTATTACATAACGGGTACTTTAATGGATTAAAGGATTGCCATGATAATATCTGAACCAGCCTCTATCAGTGTCAGGGTGACTCCATGATACAGATTAAATGTTTCACAATAGTTTCACAATAGTTTCAGGATAATTTCAACGATAATAATGTCAATATAGCTTTAAGACACCCAAACACTATGAAAAACAATTATCTAATTTAGTTCACCCTTTCATCTAATTTAGATGACCTGTCCATCTAATTTAGTTCAAAAAATTTGGATTTCACATTTTTCTATTATATATTTGCATTTAGAAGTTCGCAAATATTTGTGAAAAAATTTGACAGAAGCGGAACTTGTTTTAAGAGTAGTTCACAGTTATAGCCCCTTTTTAAGGGGTTGGGGTTATAAAAATCTGTGGTGAGCAAGGCGTTGCAGTGAGCCAGTCGAACTGTCGAACTATTAAATATCCATAAAAATCATATAAAATCTATTTTTTTATATGTCAAAAGTTGATCATATACCGTTATTAAAAGCTAATCTTATCAAAACATGCATGAGAGTATATATATATATATATATATATGGAAGAAATCTAAGTTTTTTCAATTTTTCCTGCTACATTATTTTTTTACTCCTCTTATTAATTTTTCACACCCTCTCATATTTTTTTCAGATTTCATTCATTCCGCTTCCTGTGGTTTCGGTGCCGTGGAAGCATTATTATCGTATAAACCATTTAAAATTAATATGTTATGAAAAGAATAATGATTTTTTTGACTTTATTTGCCATCATGTCATGGCAGGGTGGTCAGGCACAGACTTCGCCTGTAAAACTGTTGGATCTCAGCTTGTTTCCGCTTATAGAAACAGGCTTGCCTGACGCATATCCTACAAAATACAGGATATCGTTTAAAATCAGTGATATTTCACTAGCACAGACAGTTCATTTCATGCTTGGTACGGCGCAGAACCAGTCCGATATTCTGAGTGCGGAAGCTACTGTGGTAAACAACAATGGGGTATATTACCTTAGCCATAATAGCGCCGAATTTCCAATGCTTGGCAAGGAAGCCCGCTTTGAGTTAATAATAACGCAGGCGCAGTGGGAAGCATTCAGCGTTGCAACGCTGTTTGTGACCGATACTGCGGGGCAAAACACAAATTCATTATACTTTAATAAATAACCATAAAAAATATACAACTATGAAAACATTGATTTATATAATAGTTTTTGTATTTTTGACGCTATATGCCATGTCTCAGACAGTGTATACTGTGACAAAAATGACAGACGTTGATCCTTTTTTATACCCATACAATTTTGTGGACAGTCTCTGTGATCCGGAAATGTACGGTACGCTGCAGTGGGCGTTCCGTAAAGCGAACGATACTCCCGGGCCTGTCATAATTGTGTTCGATATTTCCGGCGCTGCGCCGTACTATATCGTGCTGAGCCAGCAGTTGCCAATGCTTGAAAAAGATATTGCGATTGACGGCTCGACACAGACAGGCTGGCAACCGGGGCAACCTGTAATTATCGTTGACGGACAAGGATTTATCAGCATGGGATTTTTTCTGTATAATTGCAATAATTCCATAATAAAAGGCATCAGGTTCGATGATTTCATGGATGCAGGAATAATCGCAACAGTTTGTACAAATCTTGGTATATACGACAATGTTGTAACCCGGATAGACAATGGTTCTCCCATTAATGCCGTTACCGCAATGCGTTTTTCATATAGTTCAGGACTAACCGTTAAGGGAAATTATATTGGAACCGATTATTATCTTACAACAGGTATAGGTATAAAGGACCACGGGCTGTATTACGACTGGGGCACACAACAAACCATAACCGGCGGAACTTCATCGGGTGAAGGGAATACCATTGCATATTGCGGGAGTAATGGTTTTGGTATCCTTGACGGAACAGGACACTTGATATCAGGCAACCGTATTTTCAATAATTACAGGGCTATTCTCATGAGGCCTGGCGTGAACAACGACAAACAACCACCTGTAATAACCGGTTTCGCAGGCAACACAGTTACAGGAACAACGCAACCCGGAGATATTATCGAAATATTCGGCAGCACGGGTGCCGAAAATGCCAATGAGTACCTTATATCTGTTACGGCAGATGTAGCGGGAAACTGGACGGTGAATATTACAACGGGCTATGGATTTGTGGTTGCAACGGCGACAGATGCGCAAAATAATACATCGGTTCTCAGTTATGCCCAACCGATAACGGTATTACCGGTAACAAAATTAAGCAGTGAATTTTGTGGTGTTACCAATGTTGTTTTTGACCAGCTAATCTCAGCCGAGCCTATAGCAGGCGCTACCGGGTATCAATTTCATGTTGAAAATATCGAAATGCAATTTAATGAGACCCTTACAACATCAAATACATCTTTTCGCCTGATTGACCTTAATAAGCTTGTAGCATTTAACACTTCTTATAATATCAGAGTAAAAGTTCTATTCGGAACACTTTGGAGCGATTATGGCGAAATATGTACTGTTACAACTTCGGGACCTATACCAGGTCAATATGAACCGGGATATACTTTAAACGGGCAGATTACCGATAATTTAACCGGCGATACTTATATCCCGCCCATGTATGTATATGACAGATTTGGCGATAGCACCTTATTAGAAAATGTCAGAATAATTCAGCATACCGTACAAGCCGGTTTGTTTAATTTACATTTCGTGGATGAAGACCAGTCCAGCGGGATTGGTTTTGATCCTACCGCCTTAGATGGTTTTGGAAATGCAAGGCGAAATGTTATTATACAGGTATTTCGTGATTTATCCGAATTAATAAGTGGAAATTACGATAGTAATACTCCATATCCGAATTGGGTAAATAACGCTAATCATGGGTTAATTGAAATTGAAGTTAAAAAATCGAATGAAGGAATGCCTGATGGGGCTATTGGCAAAGCTTCACAGTTATATCTTGAAGCGGGTGCAGGTATTTCGTATGGAAATGTTTGGGAATATCTTAATACAGGTATAGATCCTTACTTTAATCTATCGGATCCATGGTATATGCCAGGTAGTTTTTACCATGGTTACGTTCAATTCAAATTTACAAACAATCTTCCTTGGAATTATAATATGACAGCTCAAACATGTGTAGGTGAGTATGATTTTTATAGTGTTATCCTGCATGAAGCAATGCATATACTTGGTTTTGCATCATCAATTCAGAATGATAACGGAGACGTTATATTTCCCGATAGGTATTACTTTTATGATACTTATCTTGAAAATACAGCTCCGACGGATATGCTCAACAACACCGATAATGGTTGTTATGTCTATAATTTTACCGGGATTGATATTTCAAATGCTTGCAATATGCAATTTAATAACAATGCCGGATTTACTCATATTGTCCATTCTCCGTCAGTATTTGCGCAAGGAACAAGCTTATCACATATAAACTGTGTGAATATTCCTACCGATCCACTACCGGCGGGTTATGTCATGAATTTCAGAGCCGATTTAGGTTATATTCAGCGTTCGCCGCACACCGATGAAGTAACTATTCTGTGCAGTCTTGGATATGATATTACAGGAAATTATGGCGATGCGACATTCTGGCCATCAAATCCCAACAATTATTTTTATATAGGAAGAAGAACTTATACAGCATGCAATAATAATAATCTGCTGGTGGCGGGTGTAAACGATTTCAGATACCATAATACTTTTAATACAGGGCTTCTATTTGAAATTGATTTAAATATTCAGCCTTCAATTACAATTCCTTATTTAACTATCAGGCAAAATGATCATAATGCTGATGGTGTATCGTGCCTCCAACCGTTCTATCCTTCCGGCGGAACGTTGGTACAGGGTACAACCGATTTTACTTATACCCCACCACCGGCTTATTCAGGACGTGCAATGTTAAGATACAGGCCAAGGCATATAAACGGACAGTTAGGCAATATTACTTCGATTTTTATCAATATCATTCCCCCCGATTTACCACTTTGCACTACTACAACCCAATGTACTGAAAATATTGTTTGTTATGGCGATTTCGATGATTTTGCCCCAGGTGATGAAAATCAATTACAAGCCTTTGCGGCACAGTTTCGTATCAGAAATATACATGATAATACACCTAATATGAATTTATCAGGTGTCGGTTCCAGTGATTGTGGCGACCCTGCCAATACATCTTTTACCCCTGTATTTGCTTCACCCCCTAATGCAATTTGTGTTGCAACGCCATTAGAGGGTGGAGTTGGAAATGAAGGTGTAGTTTTGCCTCTAAAAAGACCTATATTTCCGAATATGACAGGTACAATACAGTGTAATGCAGCTATACCTAGTGCATTTTGTAATAATTTTCAACATCGGGTAAGAATTTATTTTTCCGATGTATCTCCTATTGACTTAGGATGCAATACTTATGCGACTTCAATTATTAACGGACCATGTCCGGGACTTACTTTACTAGGACCCTTTGATATTCCAATAAACAGTACCGTATGGACTCCAATAGGGCCAACCGCTTTTCAAAATGGTCCTAAAAATACAATGAATTTTATTATTATTACAACATTTAGAAATGCAGGTCCTACTCCGCCCCCACAAACTCACGGAAGAGTATATATTGACGATGTTCAGGTTTTGCTCGATGAAATACCTCTGATTATAACCAGTAATGTTAGTCCTTCAAACAATCTTTGTCCCGGTGATAATTTTACAATATCATATCAAATCTGTGCTCCTGTAAATAATATCCCTGCCGGCGATGTTATTTTGAACTATCATGACCAGTTTGGTTCATTACCATCCAGTTTTACTATAAATCCTTTATCAGATTTTAATCCTGCAACAGGACAAGCGGTAATTCACCCTGCCGATTGGAATCCACAAACCGGATGCGTTAATCTTAATCTTGACCTTACTGTAAACGGCAATGCTATTCACGGTTTAACCATACATAATATTATTACACTGCAACTTATTCAGGATTAAAGATTACAGTTGACGATATCTTACCGCCTGAATTAATATTTAATACATCTACTGATTTTATCCAAATAAATCCCGGAAATCTTCAAGGGGTAATACCTTTACTTTTACCAGGTGGTAATAGTACATTGTCGTTTACTGCTTCCGTAGATCCTGCAACACCATGCAGCACATTAATCAATAATTGCGCATCCATTACTTTGGCTGATAATATATGTTTTTTGCAAATTGAAGATTGTAGTAACGTTATGTATGATTTTTTTGCCGGCGCTAGCGCAGGTAATAGTGCGATCATTTGTCAGGGTGATTCATATACATTACACGCTTCCGGTGGAGTTTCCTATAATTGGGATCCCCCAACCGGTTTAAGCGCTACCAATATAGCTAATCCTGTCGCCAGTCCGACTATCACTACAACTTACACAGTTACCGTCACCGATATCAACGGCTGCACCGCAACCGACCAGGCGACCGTAACCGTAAATCCAACCCCTGACGCCGATGCCGGTTCCGATGTTTCAATATGTTATGGAAATTCAGCCCAGCTTCAGGCTTCAGTAGATCCTTCTTATATTTATACTTGGCTACCTACTTTGACCTTAGATGACCATCTCATCGCAAATCCTCTTGCTACACCTTTATACACTACTACTTATACCGTTTATATAGGTAATAACTATAACTGTATATCTTCCGACCAGGTAGTAGTAACCGTATATCCTGTGCCAGTTATTAATGCTGGGGCTGATGCCACAATTTGCAGTAACACATCCTATCAAATCAATACAACAACCACAAGCGGAACAAGCCCATATTTATATGACTGGGATCCTGTAACCGGACTCAGCGATGCTACTGCTGAGGATCCTTTTGCATCTCCGACAACTCAAACAACCTATACCGTCACTGTTACGGATGATCACCAATGTACAGGAACGGACCAAATCACAATAAACATTCATCCATTAACAGCAGCCGATGCCGGTTATAACCAATATATCTGTACCGGTCAATCGGCTACGCTCACGGCAACCGGAGGTGTTTCTTACGCATGGAGCAATATGGCAACTACGGCATCTATAACTGTTACACCATCCTCGCATACAACATATACCGTAACGGTTACAGACGTTAATGGCTGCACCGATGTTGATGAAGTTACAGTTTATGTCGTTAATCCGCCACAATTCACTGTTACATCAACAAATGCAATATGTGCAAATAACGGTGGTACTGCCACTGTACAAGTTTCCGGCATCCCATTCGGGTGGTTTTACAACTGGAGCAACGGAGCGACTACATCCTCAATCAGCGGTTTAGGGGCCGGAACTTATACGGTTACCGTTTCAAATATGTTTGGATGTTCTTCTACCGGGCAAGCTACAATTATTTACTCGTGTTGTCAATGTCTTCCAAATGAAATTACCTTATTCCCCGGCGATGATATCAACGATCTGATGAGCCAAAATGGTGGATCTGCTGATGTATATAATAGAAATATTTGCATTAACGGAACTTTTACTGTAAATTCGAGCGCTATTTTTGAGAATTGTAAAAAAATATATATGAGCGCCGATGCACAGATTAATATTAATCCCAATAACACGCTTCATATTTCAAAATGCACCATTCAGTCTTGCGATGTCTATTTATGGAACAGGATATATGTTCCTGCCGGAGCTGATTTAAGAATAGATAAAAATTCTTATATCCGGGACGGTAAAAATGCTGTTTATTCTATAAATGGCGGAACATTTGGTATCGATAAATCTACTTTTACCAAAAACCAGAATGCTGTTGTTGTAAAAAACTGGACAGCGAATACACAACCGGGAACAATAAACAAAACAGCTTTCTATGGCGGCCCGCTTATTAACGGAAACAATGCTGCTATTGGTCTTTACCTTGAAAACGGAAATAGCTTCGATTTAGGTTTTAACAATATATTTTCCGGGTTACCGACTGCAATCTATATTCGTAATACTAATATCTTCCGTTCATTAACTATTACATCTTTATATAATAACCATACTTGTATTGATTTCAGAAATACTAATCTGACAATCGCCGCAAATTCAGAGTTGCATATTAATAATAACAAATTCACAAATAATTGGTATGGAATTAAAACATTACAGGTAAAAAAAATGGTTGAGATTGTAGGTTCAAGATTCAATATTGCTACTTACGATGCCATTTCCATATATGAAGTAGATGATTATCTGATACAAAACAATCAGCAATTCAAAGATATAGGCGGTACAGCAATTAAAATTGCAAATATTAATTCTACTATTAATGGAACTTCGGTTATTAGTGGAAATACGAATACGACCAAGCTTCATACAGGTATATGGCTTACAAACAGCAGTGGCGCTACTATTAATAATAACACTATTAATATAAAAGCCACTTCCACGACCGATTTTGACAATTGCGGTATTCTTAACCAGGCTAGTGATCATACAAATATACACGATAATATTATTTCCGTAAACAATTACAACTACTGGAACTGGTGGGTTCTGGGCATCAAGGTTCAAAACAGCGACAAATGCACCGTTGAGTGCAACGATTTATCGTACCTCGGCAGAGCGCTCGAATTTGGAGGGCACACAAACAACACCTCCGTACAAGGCAACAGCATGAACACCTGCATGGACGGCATCATTTTTAACTGGAACTCCGGCCTCGGCAACCAGGGATCGCTAACCCAGCCTTCCGATAACTACTGGCAAAATGTTGGTGAGCGGCATACCTATTCATATTATTCCGATATGGCACAATGGACATTTTACGTGAGGGATGTGACAGGGTATGTACCGACGGTTAATTATGTGTATCCTGGTTATCCTTATTCTCCAATACAAGTAAATTCCTTTTTATCAAGTGCTAACAATTATTGTACAGGTTTACCGGTACCTCTAATATCTTATGGTTTTGACAGGCAAATTGCTGCCAATGAATTATCTTATACGGTAAATCCACAGCAAAATAAATGGTTTGCGAAGAAATATTTATATCATAAAATTAAAAAAGAGCCTGCGATGTTAGTGGCGGATACCATTTTCGTGTTTGCATACGATAGCCTTGCGGGCACTACTATAGGACAATTTTATGAAATAAATCAATTAATAACTGATACTTCAGGTATTTATTCTCCAAATATTTTGTTGCAACAAAACAGTTTAATTAACGACGGTACCGTTATTGAGTATAATCATAAGAAACTGAATGAAATATATATCAGAGCTATAGGTTCCGGCATTGATAGCCTGACCGAATTGGATAAGGTTGAACTTATAAGTATTGCGCAACAATGTCCTTATACTTCGGGTGATGCAGTTTACAGCGCCAGAGTATTAATGTTTCTTATTGACTCAACGCTGGTTTTTTCGAATGAATGTGAAAACTTTTTACCATCTGGTGAAAAGTCATTTTCTGCCAGCATGAACGAAACCAGACAGGATGTTAATAAACCTTATCTGACGATATATATCTATCCTAATCCCACAGAAGACAAACTGGTGGTTGAAATGAAAGGCGAAACAAAAGATATTTGGTATATCCTTTTATACGATATTAATAATAAAGAAGTGATGAAAAAAACGATTGAAGGGAATTTCAATCGCATCATTATATCAACCAAGAATTTCAACTCTGGGATATATTTCTGCAAAGTGATGAACGATAGAACTATTATTAAATCAGAAAAGGTTGTAATAATCAAATAAAATTTAATTTCGGTTTAAAATACCTGTCTTGCCGGCAAGTAGACGGGTATTTTAAATACATTAATAATCAAGCACATGGGAATTATAATGAAATATTATTTTATATTAGTATTTCTGTTTACAGGAACAGTACTTGTCGCGCAACGTGAAGGCTATATTTGGATTTTCGGCGATTCAGCTGGGATTAATTTTAATACAATAACACCAACCCCGGTATTTAGTAGTGTACATTCTGGCGAGGCAAGCGCTTCTGTTTGTAATAGTAATGGAAATTTGTTGTTTTATGCCGGAGGCTATAATTACTCAAATGGTATTAGAATATGGAGCAAAAACAATCAGATAATGCAAAATGGCGATAGTATATTTGGACATAGTAGTTATACTAATGGCTTGTTAATCATTCCATTTCAGACGGATTCAAACAAATATTTTCTGTTTCATCGAGTGCTTGATAGTGGTATTTATCAATGTTGCTATTCAATAATTAATTTGGCTTTTAATAATGGAAACGGTAAAGTAATTCAAAAAAACATTTTTTTTACCACTTACGATATAGCAGAAAAATTGCTGGCTATAAAACATGGTAATGGTAGAGACTGGTGGCTACTTTTACATGGGATTGGCAACAATACTTTTTATAAATATCTAATTGTAAATGATGAAATTATAGGTCCATATTCTCAGAATATCGGGTCAATACATTCAAGTTCTACTGGTGGTAGTTTTGGAGAAATGGAAGCAACATCTGATGGTACAAAAATTATTGCTGTAAATTTATGGGGAGTAATTGATCTTTTTGATTTCGACCGGTGTACAGGCGAACTAAGCAAGTGGACAGAACTGGGTTACCCTCCTTATGTAATGTTGAATGAGTACTATGGCGCTGAATTCTCATTTGATTGTAATATATTATATGTATCTCGCTTTGATACACTTTTTCAATATGATCTTAATGATCCTGATATTAATTCCAGCAAATTAATTATCTGGACGAACCCAAATCCGTCAAATTCTTATAATGGACAATTAGAATTAGCCCCTGATTATAAAATATATTTGGCAACTTCTTCCGGATTAGGTTTGCCTAATAATATTTTTGATAGCATTAATATGAATTTAAGTGTAATAAATGAACCTGAAGAAATAGGCGCTGATTGTGGTTTTGCTTCATATAACTTAAATCTTGGAGGGAGAAGGTCTTATATCGGCTTACCCAACATACCTAACTACAATTTAGGCGCATTAGAAGGCAGCGAGTGTGATACGTTGACAGATGTTGCAAATAAAATAATAGATGTACCTTTATTCAAAATTTACCCAAATCCTGCGAAAGAATTTATTTATATAGAAACAAAAGGATATTATGAGGAAGCCGGTTTTGAACTCTATGATATATATAATACTTTGGTTTTGAAACAGAATTTGCAGAATAAAAAAATTCAAAGAATATCGTTACAAAATATACGTGTAGGGGTTTATTTCTATAGAATTACCAGCGAAAGGAATATTATAGAAAATGGTAAATTGGTGAAATTATAATTACTGTTTGATGGATTATTATATTCAAAAAGATACCTTTTCGTTATCCGTAAACAATTACGCATACTGGAACTGGTGGGTTTGTGGCATCAAGGTCGAAACCAGCGATAAATGTACGGTAGATTGTAACGACCTGTCGTACCTCGGCAGAGCGATCGAATTTAAAGGGCATACGATTAATACTAAGGTTTTAGGGAACACTATGAACACCTGCATGGACGGTATTGTTTTTGTCAGTAACGCCGGTTTAGGCAACCAAGGCTCTGAAACCCAGCCTTCCGATAACTACTGGCAAAATGTTGGTGAGCGGCATACCTATTCATATTATTCCGATATGGCACAATGGACATTTTTCGTGAGGGATAATACGGGGTATGTTCCTTTAATTAATTATGCACCAGATACAGATCCTCCTTCAACCGCTATTAATTACGAATTTTCTGATCCTGATGCATCTCATTATTGCACCGGCTTACCGGTTCCATTACTGATTTCTTATGGTCTTGAACTTAAAATCGCTGCAAATGAACTTGTATATCAAGTTAATCCACAGCAAAACAAATGGTTTGGTAAAAAATATCTATATAATAAATTAAAGAAAGAACCTGAAATACTGAGTTATGACACGATTTTTTCTTTTGCTTATGATAGTCTGCAGCAGACGCCTATATCTAAGTTATATGATTACAATGAAATGGTGGGTGACATTTTAACCGATAGTACGTTAGTTTTACAATTATTACAGTTAAATAGCAACATTGTCGCGACAAATAATTTAGAAGATAATCATAAATTTGTAAACGAGATTTATCTTTCATCATTTGCACAAGGAATTGATAGTATTGACCCTGCGCAATATTCCAACTTGTATGAACTGGCGATGAAATGTCCATACACAGAGGGAGATGCGGTATATGGCGCTCGTGTAATGCTTTCCATAATAGATAGTACGTTGGTATTTTTTAACGATTGTGAACAGTTCAGCCAAACAGGAGATAAATCATTGGTATCAAATATAGGTGAAACAAAATCAAACAAGGGAAAAATAAATCCCAGTTTTACTTTTTATCCCAACCCTGCTAACGATAAATTAATAATTGAAATAGATGGGACGATAGATAGTGAATTATTTTTTATGTTTTACAATGTCAACAATATAGAAGTATTAAGAAAATCTTGTGAAGGCTCTTTCACAAAGCTTATTGTTTCAACAAAGAACATAAATTCAGGCGTTTATTATTGTAAAGTCATGGATAATAAATCTATTTTACAGACTGAAAAAATTGTTATTATAAAATGACTATTGTAAATATAAAAAAAAACGATAAAACCTGCATAATAAACTATACAGGTTTTATCGTTAGAATTTTATTAGCTATTATTTCTATTAATTCATATGCACAAGTCAATCTTGTGCCAAATCCGGGTTTTGAAAATAACACTGGATGCCCAAGCGGTGAGAATCAATTATATTTAGTGAATGATTGGTATGCTCCAACAGATGGTATACCCGAATATTTTCATACATGCAATATTGGTTGGTGGGGTATACCACAAAATATAGATGGATATGAAAATACACAAAAAGGAGAAGCCTATGTAGGAATATATACATTTTATTTATATTTTAATTATGGATGTGACTATTTACAAACAGAACTCCTTGACACATTAGAACACGGTAATACTTATTATGTACTCAGGGATTACCATATATACCTCAGATAGTAGCTACTGATACAAATCAGGTTACAAAGATGAATGGTTGGAGTAAAATTTCCGGAATATTCATTGCACAAGGCGGTGAAAAATATATTACCATTGGTAATTTTAATCCTGATACAATAAATGCCGATACAATTTTTGTCGGAGGCGGGCATCCAACATGGATGTGCGCTTATTATTATATAGATGAAGTTTTAGTAATGCTTGATACGACAACTCATGTTAATTTATCAGAATCGAAGTTATCACAAATAAAAATATACCCAAATCCTACCAAAGAATTTATTTATATAGAAACAAAAGGATATTATGAGGAAGTCGGTTTTGAACTCTATGATATATATAATACTTTGGTTTTGAAACAAAATTTACAGAATAAAAAAATTCAAAGAATATCCTTGCAAAGCATACGGGCTGGGGTTTATTTCTATAGAATTACCAGCGAAACGAATATTATAGAAAATGGTAAATTGGTGAAAATATCGGAATAAATGTCTGAACCTGTAAAAAATTGTCTGAACCGTGATTTGTAGAAATAAACGATTACTAGAATATTAGGATGGGATTAATTTGTGCAAGTTAGTAGTTAACGGCAATCAGTTGCTGGGGGAAAGATGGCGTGGCGGAGGAAAGAGAAAATACTATATGTCAGGCACTATCAAAAAATTAATTTGAAAATTGATTATTTCGCAAAAAATGATTAATTTTGCATAAATATAAAATGTGAAATTATGAGCAAAAAATTAATACGTTTTGATTGGGCAATGAAAACTTTGCTGCGTGATAAAGCGAATTTTGACGTATTAGAAGGTTTTTTATGTGCATTGTTTGAAGACGATAACGTGAAAATATTACATATTTTAGAAAGCGAAACCAATTCGGAGGACGAGAATGATAAGTTCAATAGAGTTGATATGTTGGTTCAAGATAGCCAAAACAGAAAAATCTACATTGAAATACAAAACACAAGAGAAACAGATTATTTGGAAAGTTTATTATATGCCACTTCCAAAATAATAGTAGAACATCAAGATTTAGGGGAGGATTTCAAAGACATAAGTAAAGTTGTATCAATTAGTATTTTATACTTTAATTTAGGAACAGGAGATGATTATATTTATTACGGAACAACTGAATTTAAGGGACTTAATACTGGGCATCAACTTTTAGTAAAAAAACGAATTAATATTTTTGAAACACTTGAACCCAAATATAAATTTGTAGAAAAGAAAATATTCCCAGAGTATTATCTGATAACAGTTGAACGATATAAAAATATTGTACAAAAGAAGATTGACGAATGGATTTATATGATAAAAAATAGCGAAATAGCAGAAGATTCAACGTCCAAAAATATAGATAAGGCAAAACAAAAACTTGCAAAAATGAACATGACGGAAGCAGAACGAAAGCGATATGAAAAATATTTAATAAACACAGCAAAAGACAGGGATGCCATAAACACTGCAAAGGAAGAAGGAAGAGAAGAAGGAAGAGAAGAAGGTGAAAAAATTGGTATGAAAAAAAAGGCAAAAAACACGACAATTAAATTGATAAAAAAGGGTATGTCAAACCAAGAAATATCAGAAATTGCAGATTTGTCAATATCAGAAATAGAAGAAATTCGTAATTTTAATTGCTTCAATCAAACCCCGGAAAGGTTAACATAAAATGATAAAATTATATCGGAGGGCTTAACATTTGACGATGTATTAATAGTTCCTTCATATTCTGAAATATTGCCAAGAGAGGTAAATTTATCTACTCAATTTACCATGAATATTCAATTGAATTCGCCTATTGTCTCAGCGGCAATGGACACTGTGACCGAATCGGGGCTTGCAATAGCTATTGCAAGGGAAGGCGGCATCGGGGTCATTCATAAGAATATGACCATCGAAAAGCAGGCGCGGGAAGTAAAGAAGGTAAAACGGGCTGAAAACGGAATGATTTATGACCCGATAACCATGGAAGCGAATGGTACTGTCGGAGATGCCCTGAGCCTGATGAAAGAATTCAAAATAGGCGGAATTCCAATAACCGATAAGAACAAAGTCCTTGTCGGAATTGTTACCAACAGGGATTTAAGATTTCAAACCGATATGACAAGACCTGTGAAGGAAATAATGACCAGCAAAAATATCATAACTACTTCACAAACTATTGACCTTGAGAAAGCCGTAGCAATACTTGAAAAATATAAAATTGAAAAATTACCGGTTGTAGATAACGAGAACCACCTGCTTGGACTACTGACATACAAAGACATAGAAAAAGCCAAAGACAGGCCAAATTCATGCAAGGACAGCAAAGGTAGATTACGTGTAGCTGCTGCCGTGGGCATTACAAATGATGTTTTGAAGAGAATTGAAGCATTAATTGAATCGGATGTTGATGCAAT
>JACQWN010000476.1 GCA_016209245.1 Bacteroidia bacterium | reverse complement strand
AATTACTACCCTTCCTTCACTGGCATTTTTAAACCCATGTATAAGTGAATTTAAGGCAAGATTAATAATAATTTGCGACCAAATACCGGGAAAACTGTTTAATTTAATTGAATTAAAACATCGAATTTCAACTTTAATATTTTTAGTATTCAGTTTGGGCTGAATGCTTGTGATGATATCCTGCAGATATTCTCTGAAAAAAAATTCCCGCCTGTCGTCATTTACCTGGTCAATTGAAACACGTTTGAAGCTTTTAACCAAGTTATAAGCATTTTGCATATTTTTTAAAATGAGGTTAGAGGCTTCAATAGTATCGTGGATAAAGATTTCAAGGTCGCTTTTTTTCATTTTGTTATTCCTGAACTTATCATCCATGCCGTTGGCAATGTTGACCAGTGAAGATGCCGTAGTAACTCCAACTCCAACCGGTGTATTAATTTCATGTGCGACACGTGAAACAAGATTTCCAAGCGCTGCAAGCTTTTCCGCTTGTACCAGTTGGTGCTGGGTTCTTTTCAGATCTTCATAAGTTTGCCGGATTTGCTTGTTTGCCTTACGTTTTGAAAAATAAGCCCAAAGAATAAAAATAATAATGATTATTAATAATGAAGAAGCAATAATAAAGCTATTCCGTATTAACCTGTTTTGACTTTGCTTGTAATAGAAATCATTAAGCTTTTTCTGAAACTCTTTAATAAAATCAATTTCTTCAAGGTGAAGCTGCAGGAGCTCATCGGGAATTTTAATGCCTCGGTTTCCATTGATATTCAGCTCTTTCAGCTTTTGTAATGCTCCTATTTCGGGGGGAAGCACTTTAAGTTTATTATTCGAAAGATTCAATGTCTTCAAATTCTTAAGCCGGCCAACTTCGGCAGGAAGTGAGGTTAATTGGTTATTCGCCAAATTAATAAAAAAAAGACCTTTAAGCTCTCCTATCTCGGCAGGCAATGTTACAAGCCGGTTATCGGAAAGATCAAGAGTAATCAGATTATCAAGATATTTAATTTCCGGAGATATTATTTCGAGCATATTATCGGACAAATCTAATCTTTCAAGTTTTTTTAGACCTATAATGCCTGGAGGAATAGCAGTAATGCTGTTTTCATTCAAATCAAGATATTTAATCTGTGAAAGGGCAAGCACTTCCTGTGGAATTTCAGTCAAACCGTTTCTTGCAATAATTAAATCCTTCAGATTAGCCAGATTACACAAGCCCGATGGTAGTGAGGTTATGGAGGTAAAAGATATGTCAAGAGACCTGAGATTTTCAAGCTTCCCAATTTCCGGTGGTAGTGCTGATATTTCTTTGTTGTAAGAAAGATTGAGGATTCGCAAATTTTTTAATTCCCCGATAGAAGCCGGAAACGATGAAATTTTAGTATATGATAAATCAAGTATTTGAAGATCCTTTAACCTTGCGATATCTGCCGATAATTCGCTGATATTGTTCGACGAGAGATAAAGCTCCTGTAATTTAGTTAATTCCCATAATTCATCCGGTAAATATGATAAGAAATTCGATGAAAGATAAAGCTCTTTAAGATTTTTAAACTTTTTGATTTGGGAAGGAAGTATGGATATTCGTTTATTGCTTAAATCAAGAACTACAACATTTGCCGGATTATTCAAGGCATCTTCGAGCGAAAAAAATATTTTTTTTGCACCGCCGGTATTTTGGGCAAAAAGAGCGGAATGAACTGAAAAGTCAAGAAAAGATAAAATAAGTAATAAATATTTTAACATATTTCGTTTTAGTCGAGATTTTCAATTTCTACTTCACATCCCCAATTCCTTAAGATATCTGTAATAATTCGCTCTTGGTATATCAAGAATAGCACATATTTCATCAATTTTACCGGTTTTTGCGAGATCCTTGGCTTTTTTTATAGCATTAAACCTGGCAACATTAATAGCTGTGGCAAGTGTATAATCGCCATTTTCAATCAATTCAGGCACAGAAGGCGGCTTAACTTTCAAATTAAATACGCCGGATGATAAATTTCGGCCGTTGCTGTTTATCAAAGCATTATAAACTATATTTTTTAATTCCCTGATATTTCCCGGAAATGAATATTTCTTTAATTCCCCGAGGGCATCATTATCAATTTCAGGCGCCAGGATATTATACTTTTTTGCAAATGCCTCAATAAAATGCTTTACTAACGGCTCAATATCATCAATTCTTTCCCGAAGCGGCGGAATATATATCTGGCAAGTATTGATACGATAGTATAAATCTTCTCTGAATTTACCTTGACCGACAAGCTGTTCAAGATTATGATTTGTGGCGGCAATAACTCTGACATTAATTTTTTCAGGAATATTTGAGCCAATTGCAATAATTTCATTATATTCAATAGCACGAAGAAGCTTTACCTGGACATTAAGGTCCATTTCGCCTATTTCGTCAATAAACAAAGTTCCTTTATCGGCGCTTTTGAAATATCCTTTATTATCGGCAATGGCGCCGGTGAAAGCGCCTTTTTTATAACCGAAAAGAATAGATTCGACAAGATTTTCGGATATCGCCGTACAGTTAAAGGCCAGAAAAGCATTATTTTTCTTTGAGCTTGCAAGATGAATCATATGTGCAATAATTTCTTTTCCCACTCCGTTTTCTCCTGAAACCAGCACACATTCATCAAATTTTGCAATATTAAGAGCTTTATTACGGATATCTTTGATTTGTCCGCTTTGGCCCACGAACTTTGTTCCGATTCTTACTTCAAGTTCTTTGGATATAAGCTCTTCCTGTATTTTCTGCAGTTGGTCTTCCTGTATTTTTGTTTTCTCTGTAAGAACCGTATTATTTTTTTCCAGCGATTTATTGTTTTGTTCCAGCTCTTTCCTGTGACTGTCAAGTTTTATTAATGTGGTATAAGCCCTTATGCTCGCAGTAATCGAAGTAAAAAGCTTATCCTGTGTAGCATCGGGCTTTGCAATATAATCGTTAATTTCATATTTTTCAACCACTTCCCTTTCAGGCGCTTCATCGGGTTCGCCTGTCCTTAAAATAATCTGTGTAAATTTTGTTTTTTCATTTTCCCGTATAAAAGGAATTAAATTCAGACCCGACTCATTCATTACAACATCAAGCAGCACGACTGAAATATCCGGATTGTTCTCAAGATGAGCTTTTGCACCAAGATTGTTATATGCCCTCAGAAATTTTATGCCTTTATTCTGGTATGTATAATTTTTTAATGCAAACATTGTTGTACGGTGAACATCCTCCAAATCATCCACAATAAGAATCTTCCAAAATTGTGAATCCTGCTCTGCATGTTCCGCTGCTTCAGGTGCAAAATTGTTATATGTTTCTTCGTTTGTCATAGTCTTAAATCCCGGTAATCTTTTTTATTTCACTTAATTTATTCAATGCTTCAATAGGTGTAAGATTATTAACATCAAGGTTTTTAATCTCATCGCGGATTTGTTTTAAGACAGGATCTTCAAGTTGAAAAAAACTTAATTGATAGCCCTCTCGCTGTGAAGCCAATTCAGCCACAGGTTTGGTCAGCGATTGCTTCTTATGCGACTTTTCAAGCTCTTTAAGTATATCTGTTGCCCGGGCTACCACACTCTTGGGCATACCCGCCATCCTTGCAACATGAATTCCGAAGCTATGCTCGGAGCCACCCCTGATTAATTTACGGATAAAAATTATCTTATTGTTGATTTCTTTTACCGATACGTTGTAATTTTTTATCCTGCCAAACGATTTTTCCAACTCGTTAAGCTCGTGGTAATGCGTGGCAAACATTGTTTTAGCTCTTGCCTGTGAATTTTCATGAAGATACTCGACAATCGCCCATGCAATTGAAATACCGTCATAAGTGCTGGTTCCTCTTCCAATCTCGTCGAGCAGAATCAGGCTTCTCGATGAAAGATTATTAAGGATGCTTGCGGCTTCATTCATTTCAACCATAAAGGTTGATTCACCCAAAGAAATATTATCGGAAGCGCCTACGCGGGTAAATATTTTATCAATAATGCCTATTTTAGCTGATGACGCCGGAACATAGCCACCTATCTGAGCTAAAATTATTATTAAGGCGGTTTGCCTAAGCAGGGCTGATTTGCCAACCATATTCGGCCCGGTAATTATCATAATTTGCTGCTCGGTATTGTCAAGGTAAACATCATTTGCAATATAAGGTTCGCCTGTTGGAAGCCGTTTTTCAATGACCGGATGACGCCCCTGCTTAATGTCAATAATTTCACTGTCATTCAATTCCGGCTTAAAATAATTATTTTCTACAGCGATTGTAACAAATGAAAGCAAGCAATCGAGCTGTGCAATCAATGATGCATTTATTTGAATTGCCGGAATATATTCCGAAATGCTTAAAATCAGGTCATTAAACAAGCGTGATTCAAGCTCAAGGATTTTTTCTTCGGCGCCGAGGATTTTCGATTCATATTCTTTAAGCTCTTCGGTTATATATCTTTCTGCGCTGACGAGCGTTTGTTTACGTATCCAATCCGGCGGCACTTTTTGTTTATGAGTATTCCGCACCTCGATATAATATCCAAAAACATTGTTAAAGCTGACTTTAAGCGATGGAATTCCTGTACGTTCGCTCTCCTGCTGCTGAATGCGGATAAGATAATCCTTCCCCGAAAATGCAATTTCACGAAGCTCGTCAAGCTCTTTTGAAATTCCATTATTAAAAACATTCCCTTTGGCGACTAAAGCCGGCGGATCAGGGTGAATCTCCTTTTCAATTCTATTGCTGACCGAACTGCAGGGATTCATTTGCTCGGCAATATTTTTCAATTTGATATTTTCCGCTCCTGAACATAAATGCTTTACCTGGTCAATTACCTTAAGGGCATTCTTAAGATAAATGACCTCTCTTGGCGATACGCGCCCTACGGCAACTTTAGAGATAATTCGTTCCAGGTCGCCTATTTGTTTTATTTGCTTTTCCGCCTTTTCTTTTACTTCACTGTTTGTTATAAAATATTCTACGACGCTCAGGCGTTCGTTTATCGGTAGAATATCCTTGAGAGGTAACGAAATCCATCGCTTCAATAAACGTCCACCCATAGGCGATATAGTTCTGTCAATAATATCGAGCAAGGTTTTACCATTTTCAAATAACGGCTGAAATAATTCCAGATTCCTGACAGTAAATTTATCAAGCCATACATAACGGTCTTCTTCAATACGGACCAGCTTTGTAATATGTTTTATTCTGTCGTGGCAGGTAATATCCAGATAATGTAATACAGCGCCCGCTGCAACAATGCCAAACTGAAGACTTTGGACACCAAAACCCTTTAGCGAGGCCGTTTCAAATTGCTTTATTAATCGTTCATAAGCGGTTTCCTGTGTAAAAATCCATTCGTCGAGAGGGTAACAATAAAACCTGGAGCCGAAAATTTCATTAAAATATTTTTCCTTATTTTTTTCAATAAGCACTTCCTTTGGTTGGAAATTTTGAAGCAGCTTATCAATATATTCAAAAGTGCCTTGGGAAGAAAAAAATTCACCTGTTGAAATATCAAGGAAAGCAATACCTGCGACTTTCTGGTACATGTAAACACATGCAAGAAAATTATTTTCTTTATGAACCAGAACATTGTCGTTCAGCGATACTCCGGGTGTTACAAGCTCGGTAATCCCTCTTTTAACAATTTTTTTCGTCAGCTTTGGATCTTCAAGCTGTTCACAAATAGCGACGCGCTGACCGGCTCTTATCAGCTTTGGTAAATATATATCCAATGCATGATATGGAAAGCCGGCAAGGTCAACATACGAAGCCGAACCGTTAGCTCTTTTTGCTAAAGCTATCCCAAGTATTTTGGAGCTGCGGACTGCGTCTTCTTCAAAAGTTTCATAAAAATCGCCTACCCTGAAGAGCAGTATTGCATCCGGATGTTCGGATTTAATTTTATAATACTGCTGCATTAAGGGCGTTTCTGTAACCTTGCCGTTAAGATTATGAGGTGTTGTCAAAGGAATTTAATATTTGAAAAATTTATTTTATTTTAACCGGCCTGTCAAAAACCTCTGATAAGGAAATGGTAGTTTCTGTTTTTTCAACTCCTTCGATGTTGTTAATTTTATTAATCAGAACTCCGCGTAAAGCATGAGGGTCTTCACAGACAACTTTTGCAAACATATGATATTTCCCTGTTGTATGATGGAGCTCTACTATTTCTTCGATTTTTTCAAGTCCTTCAGCAACTTTTTCATAAAGTTTACCATTGATAATCAGACCGATAAAGGCTGTAATAGTAAAACCGAGCCGGTAATAGTTGGCATCTAAAGTAAAGCCCTTAATAATATTGAGAGACTCCATCTTTTTTATACGAACATGAATTGTTCCAAGTGAAACTTTTAACTGTTTTGCAATTTCCTTATAGGGAACTTTTGCATCTTTTAATAAAATGGTGATGATCTGTAAATCCAGTTCATCAATATTTCCTTGTTTTTCCATAGTTGAAAATTTTTATAAAAATACAATAAATTTTTAAAAAAAGCAAATTTTTTTATAAAAATATTAAAAAAATCGTTACTATTCACCTATAATGGTTTATTTTCATTATCCCACCGAATTACGAATTTTTTACGAACTTACGAAGTACGAACCGTTCGTAGTTCGTAAGTTCGTATTTTTTTCGTACTTCGATGGAGTAAATAGTTACAAAAATTCACAATTGACTATATTTTAAAAATAATACCCATTCGCTAAAAATAATATTCAAAAAATTGTAAAATGTTAAAAAACATATAAATTTTGAAACATTTTTTTTTAAAAAACGTATCTATGAGTAAAAGAACCTATTAAGCGCTATGAATTTAAAAGTTAATTTCAATGTTTGACCAAAGATATAAATTCAACCGCAACAAACTTACTTATGAAAAAATTGGTGGAAATATTATTTATTCATTTTGGAAATTTATTAAATTATTAATTATCAGCATAGTAATTACAATTTTATTATATTGTGTTTTTGCAAATTTTATTGATTCACCTAAAGAGCGGAAATTAAAAGAAGAAATAAGCTGGTTATCGGAACAATATATAATGCTGAACATGCAACTGGATGAAATAGATTCTGTTCTTAATATAGTTAGGTATCACGATGATAATATATACAGAGTGATTTTTGAAGTGGAACCTATACCACAGACTATAAGAAAGGCCGGTTTCGGAGGTATAAACCGGTATAACAATTTGGGGGGTTATAACAATTCTGCAACAGTGATTGGTACGGCTAAAAGGTTGGATATTTTGCTGACACAAATGTATATCCAGGTAAAATCTTATGAAGAATTAACCAATATCGCTTTAGAGAAAAAAGAGATGCTTGGGTGTATTCCTGCAATTCAGCCGGTTGATAATAAAGATTTAAAAAAAATATCTTCGGGCTTTGGCATGAGGATACATCCAATATTAAGTGTCAGACGCTTACATCAGGGAATTGATTATACCATAAAGATGAACAGCAGGGTTTATGCTACCGGAGGAGGTGTAGTGTCTGATATTATTTACTCGAAGCAGGGTAAAGGAAAATACATTGAAATTGAGCATGGATATGGATACAAGACGTTATATGCTCATTTATCGGAGATTCTTGTTGTGAAAGGTCAAAAAGTGAAACGTGGAGATATTATTGCCCTGACCGGAAATTCAGGTTTTTCAACTGCCCCGCATCTTCATTATGAAGTTCATAAAGAAAATAAATCGGTAAACCCTGTCAATTTTTATTTTCAGGATGTTAGTCCTAAAGAATATAAGGAAATTCTTGAATTGGCATCAAAAGACAATATAAACAATAGAATATTTGAACAATAGAACATTTGAACAATAGAACATTTGAACAATAGAACATTTGAACAATAGAACATTTGAACAATAGAACATTTGAACAATAGAACATTTGAACAATAGAACATTTGAACAATAGAATTAAGAAGATTATTATGATTTTGAAGCAGTGTTAATACTTTTAACAAAAATTGAAATCAATTCATTGCATTCTGTTATCAATTCTTTTATCTGTTGTTCCGTCTTGTAAATTTTTGCTCTATGCATTATTCTCAAACAGTTGTATGACTCCCTTAATTCTTTCAGACATACTTTCATCTTATGAATAAAATCGCTCTTTGATTCAGCGCTTTTTGCTTCGCCATAATTTAAAGAAGGAGAAGTTCCTGACCGTAAAAGTTGTCCGCCCAAATGATTTGCTGATTTTATATTTGGCAAACTTTCAATATATAAAATTACTGCAACTGCAAAATCAATAAGTCGTTCTTCTAAATCATATTTCTTTTCATTCATAATTACTTCGCTATTCGTTTTTCAAATGTTCAAATGTTCTATTGTTCAAATTATACCTTCAACTATTGAGAAGTTAGATTGATTATGCGGCTTTTCGTTTCGCCCCAAGGAAAAGAATATCATTCACCAATACTTCGGTAATATATCTTTGTTTTCCATCTTTATCTTTAAAAGAACGGTTTGTCAACCGGCCATCAACCGCTACCTGGCTGCCTTTTTGCAGGTATTTGTTCGCTAAGACGGCAAGCTTTCCCCATACAACAAGCCGGTGCCATTGGGTATCGGTTGCTACTTTCCCGTTCTTATCTTTATACGATTCACTGGTTGCAAGGGAAAGATTCAACATTGTCTTTCCGTTTCCGAATTCAACCATTTTCGGGTCTTTGCCCAAATTTCCAATTAACTGAATTTTGTTTCTTAATGCGTTCATAATTTTAATTTTTAAATTGTTAATAATAACTTTAATTTATCATCCGCGATATCAAATCATCGGTGATGTCAAAAAACATGGTGCAAAGGAAATATGCCGGAAAAGCCCGATTCGGTTAAAAAGTATTTACTTACGTTTGTTATTCGTTTGTAGTCGGTTGTAACCGGATATATAACTGTTAATCCCGTTCACAGTATAACGGGAAGTCAGCACAGCATATTTCGCTGAAGGAATTGACGAACGAACGGGGAACAGGAGAATTTATTTTAATTGGCTCGTCATTTTGAAGCTTAAATGCAATTTCTTGAGCATGAAGCATAAGGCGTGGAAATTTTTGTTGCATCGCTTTTTCCCCGTATCTGATGTCGCCGACAACAGGATGCCCGATACTGTAAAAATGAACACGAATCTGATGCCTGTGACCTGAAACCGGAGCGATGTTCACCAATGTAAAATTATTATATCTGTTAATGATATGAAAATTTGTAACCGACTGTTTACCTTTCTGAAAGTCTATACCCATTCTGCCGGAGCCGAACTGACGCAGTGGTTTATCTATTTTACCTTTGTCTTTAGCGGCCAACCCATGAACAAGTGCGATATATTTTTTCTTTACCTGACGGGTATCAAACAGTTTATTTAAAAATTTATGCGTTTCGGCATTCCGTGCAAATAAAAGCACACCGCTTACATCTTTATCGAGGCGGTGAACAACAAATAATTTTTCTTTACGGCTTTCTTCAAGCGTTTTTAGCACACAGCCCTTACTAATATCGCCTTCAGGTATTGAAGCGATTCCTTCAGGTTTATCAACTGCAAGGATGTTTTCGTTTTCAAATAATATTGCAAGCATCAGTGCAAACTTAGTTGTTTTCGGTATTATCTTTTTTTTATTCGGAATTCGATTATTTTTGAGCTTTTATACTCAAAGAAATCAAGTTTGCAAAAAATAATATCAGAATGGGAGAAGGGGAGAAACGGAGAAAGGGCGACAAATCACCATTTCCCCCGTTCCCCCATCCCCCCTTTCTGTTAAAAAGGAATTTAATTTAAAAAAATTCAATGTTTAAAGATGTAGTTATCGCTATGGAAGTGAAATTAAAACAATCGCATGTTAAAATTAATTTAATCACGGAGCATATTTTGATTGGTTTAATATTTTTTGAAAATCATTATCTTGCATTATCGCTGGCAATGTAACTTCGGGATTATGTTTCATATAGCTCCTGATAATCATCCATCCGACCCATATTCCTGCCCTGCCGGGAGAATCTTGTGTGAAAGTGGCGGTAAAAGGGGCTTCATCAATGTATTTTCTGATCGTTTTATAATCGGTCGAAAAAAGTAATTTGTTCTCTATTAAATAAACCCACATATTTTTTTCATTTCTTTCACACCATTGCCATTCAGGCGAGGTATAACCAATCTTAATTGAATCGGGCGTTTCAGGGAAAAGTGCCTCGAGCAGATACATTATTTTTCCCTGTTCAATCATATTGCCTGCTAAATTATCGAGCGGTTCTTTTTGTTCATATTCTGAAGCGACCCATGCATATAAACAATCCAAAGCAATCCGGGTTTTGTCCATACGTTTTCGCAGATATAAAGGCCATCCTAGCTGTATGTAATATTCGCTTTCTGAACCTAAATATTTATCGAGACTAATACTTACCAGACTATCGGCAACGACAATTGATTTATTAAAGCCGGATATATGTGCATATATTTGAGGAACAGGTTTTTCAGGAAAATAATATTTATAATATCTGAAAGCCCCTGTTAGCTCGCTTTCAATATCTTTCAAATTGGAAAATAATTCTTCACATTTCACGTAAACTTCTTTATATGTATCGAGGAAAACCGTTAAATATTCAGCATACTTGCGTTGATTAGGTTCCCCAATATTGATAATCAAATTATTATATAATGAAAAATATGTATTATATTTCGATTCAAGGGCGGGAATATAATCGGTGAGCCGGTCGGGGTTAATTGAAAAAAGCTCACGGTCGAATCTTTTGATTTCTATATTTACTGAAATATGCGATACGTCTGTTTTAAATTTATCTCTGGCGCAATTTATAAGCAGAACAAAGAAGAAAATAATTGGAATGAAATATAAAGTTTTTTTCTTATACATAACACAAGGCTGTTCAAATCTATACTACAAATTACGAATATATTGCCTCCTGCCTACTACCTCCTGCCTACTGCCTACTAAATCCTTATTCCCATTACCGTTATATCATCGGT
>JACQWN010000210.1 GCA_016209245.1 Bacteroidia bacterium | reverse complement strand
TTTTTTTTTTTTTTTTTTAATCAGATGAAGATTTTCTTCGTTTGTCTTGTTTAAATCAACTGTAATTTTTGGCGGATGATATAAATTTTCAAGAAGCATTTGTTTATAATCTTCAGCTTTTTTGCTTTTGATATAATATTGTATTACTCCTCTCGATTCATCAAGCCGTTCGCCAACGACAAACAATTCGTGCTTATCAACAAAATCCTGATCAATAAAAGTATTGATAAGCATAAAATCGGAAAAATATTTCCGTAGCAGAAATATTGATTCCTTGCCTTTACCTGTTTTTATATCATAATTTTTACGCTCCTCCGAAAGTGTAAGCTTTTGGAATTCATAGCTTAATTTCCCCTTATCGGCAAGTTCTTCAATATACTGAATCAATCTGAGACCAATTGCATATGGATTTAAGCCGATTTTTGAAATCGCTGTAACTCCGGCATTTAGCTTAGCATAATCCACTTCATGTCCGCATATTCTTGAATCGGTCCGAAAGAGTTCATCATGCCAATAGCTTGCCCAACCCTCGTTGATAATCTTTGTCCGTATCTGGGGCTGAAAATACATGGAGCTGTTTCGTACTATGCTCATTACTAACTTGAACCACTGATTTTCTTCCTTTTTCAGAAATGATGAATTATCTCTGATAAATTCCATAATATCGAACTGACATATATGGCGTTGAGAGCAATATTTGTCGAACCTCGATTGAAACTCAGGATATTTAAGCTTAATTTCTGAAAAGAAAATGGAATCTCTGACTTCCTCATTATGCTCAAGAATTGAATTATATCTTTCAATTTCTTTATAAAGCACGGTTTTAGGAACTTTTACATCTTCCTGGAGAAAGACTTCAAAATAATAATTGATTGTAGGAGGAGCATCCAATTCGTGCGGATAGTTTAACGACGCCAGTTTATCAAAATAGCCGACAAGGTTATCGGTGCTTCTGCTAAATTCAATAGCATAATCAAGCCAACGGCCGTGTTCGCTTCTGAGACTAGCTATTAATCGCTTATCGGCAAGGGCTTGTCCTACAAAATCGTCATTCCATGTATGTTCAAAAAGTTTATTATTCTGAAAAAAATCAATATGAGCCAGTACATGATAGAAAATCATCACATTCATCCAGTCGGGGTTATTATCATTATAAAAAGAAATAGCCGGACGTGAATTGATTACTGTTTCATAAGGATTTGATGGATAGAGTTTGTATTGTCCATGTCCTTTAAGGACTTCAACATCGTGCACCCAATAGTCATATAATGTAGGTATCATGACTTTGGGTGTTAATTCGAGCAAATCCTTATTAGTTACAATATATTCGAGCGATTCTTTATCGAATGAAAGACCTGCTTCTCTTGCCCGTTTTTTGCAGTCTTCCATGATTTTTTTCGTATGCTGCGTAATAAGTTCCATATTTTTCAGTTAACCAGTTTCTTTATCCCCTCGATAATCCTTTCTTCATTAGCATTATCGGCCAATAAACTATCCATACGTAACAAGTCGGGATAATCTTTTAAAAGCCCGGAACTGTCTATATTTTTTTCCATTGTAGTATATTTTCCGCCGCTCCACGAATTTTTAGCGATTGTAATACCAATTCTGTTTATATATGCCAGCATTTTTTTAATGGCTTCTGTAAGCTCTTTTCCGTCGGTGTCCCAATCATCGCCGTCGGTACCGTAAAATACATAAATATTATATTCTACTGCGAGCCGTTCTTCCTCAACTATTTTATTTACCAGCTCAAATGCAGGTGTAACCCTTGTGCCACCCGCCACCTGTGAACTATAATATGTATAAAAATCTTTCACTTCTTTTGCCTCGGTATCATGCACAATGAAGCGTGACTGAACATTACTCTGATACTGAAACATAAGCCAGCTATAAATAAATAAATGTTGTGTGCTGATTACTTCTGTCGGCTTTCCCTGCATTGAACCGGAATAATCACGTAAAAAGAATACAACGGCCTGGGTTTCAAAATCTTTTTCTTTGGAAAGAATACGGTAAATTTGATCCTGTGGGCTAAGTAAAAGATCTTCACCGGAAAACGGTTCTGGCTTTTTTATCAAGAACCTGTCCAAAACCACGGTTCATGTCTGTCAAGTCATAAATGTACTTTGTGAACGAACGTTTTTTCCCTTTATCTTTCAGGTTTGGAAGCTCAAATTTTTCCGTTAGTATTTTACCCAGGTCAAAAGCTTCAGAGCTAATATCATGTTCGCTGCCTTGTCCCTGGCCGGCGCCGGTTCCTTCTCCTTCTCCCTGTTGTTGTGCAGGTTCTTCTCCGATTACATCACCTTCTTTTCCCTGACCGCTTCCACCAGTAGTACCACCTTCGCCTTCAACTGTTACCGAATTATCATGATAAAATTTTGATTCAGTTGTTGTAGGAACAACAACTACTTTACTCTTTTTATCTTTCGTGGGCTTTATCAGCTTCCCTATTCTTATTTTTCTTGGAAATCCGTCTTTTTCCCGTTGTTTGTCATGTTCCAGAAGCTCATCAAGCGTTTTGACAGCAGAAATCCATGAATGTTCAGGTATCGTAAGCGATTGAATAAATTCCAAATCGTTATAATCGTATAAATTGGGGAAAAAACGTAAAGGGAAAGGGACATAGCGTTTTTTACGCAATTTTTCGCTTTGCTTGATTTCCCTTAATATCAGCTCTTCATGTTCGGCAGGAAGTCCTGTATTTTTTAATCGTTTATATGCTGCTCGTTCTTTTTTGGTCATTTGGTTTTCCTTTGATTTGAGAGAAATTTGCGGAATGTAGAGACGTTGCATTCAACGTTTCTACATTCCTATCAATTAGCATCATCCTGTGTGCAGAAATACTCAATAGTTTTTTGTGCACAGGTTGTACAATAACCTAGCTTATTAACCATTGTCTCGATCATTCTGTTGTAAAGCTTTTGATTTTCTTCATTAGTTCGGTTCGATAATGCACCTACAAGGCTTCCTGCGCCTGCAACATCCGATTTCAGACGTACATCGGTAACCGCTTTTACAAGCTCATTATTATCCATGAAATTATAATTCGGCTCCTTAATCATTTTTTGTCCGTAAATTTTAGCGATGGTAGTTCTGAAACTTTGCTTCTGCTCATAATTTTTTAAACCCAACCTGTCTTCGACACTGTTGATAAACGTTTCATCAATTTTTAATGGTACAAGCTTGCCGGTCTGCGGATCCCTGTATGTCCAAATCTTATCCGGTCCAAGATTTTTGGCATCTATGCCTATAATCATATTAACATAATTCATGACATCTTTTTCAACCGCTCGTGGCTCGTCCATATAAGCATTAAAAATTGTAGTCATGACATTTTTCCGATACAGCTTTTTCGCTTCTTTTAAGTCCTCAAGATATTTAGCCCTGTCGTTGGCGTCTTGTACATAATCAAGTATTATGCATTCAATTGCAGGAAAAACATCACCTGCATACATACATTTTCCTTCCTGCGTTTCGGACTTTTCAAGAAGTATCTGGATGGACCTCCCAAGATTCCTGTGTCCAAGTCCCTTTTGTCCAAAACGCCTGGTAACGTCAGGGTCGCGGTTTAATTCATCAATAACTTCGCTGAGGGTTTTTATACTTTTTTCTCCGGCTACTTCTCCTGCTGAAAGCTTCATCATCTCTACCGGATTGAGCTTATCCGATTTAGGCATCCTTGTTAATATCATAGCTATGGAAACAGCATTGTTAAGGTTAGGATCAATATGCAATTTCTCGCCTGAAAATGTTGTTTTATCAAGACTTCCAATAGCAAATCCCGTCAGTTTTTCCTGGAGCCGGTAGTTAGTATTATGCGACATATAAGTAAGCCGGCAGCGGTCAACAATAGGCGCTTGCTCTTTTTCTTCAAGAAATCGTGCAAATTCGGAATTATTGCTTGTAGCTATTATTAATGTATCAAGTGGCCATTTGTAGCCCTCAATTTCAATAACCCTGTTTTGAATGACACCTAAATAAACCTGAACAAGATCCTTTTTATTTTTAAATATTTCATCTGAAAAATGAATTCCACCGCCTGCTACTCTTGCCAAAGCGCCACGGCGAAGATCAAATCTGTACGGATTATTTGTGTCGGATATATGCAGCAATCTTGATATAGATTCTTCTCCAAGCAAGTCCACAGCCGATGAAGTAATTTTGTCCTTAGCCGCATATTTACCTGTCAGCGTACCTCTTGATTCACTTACAGAAACAGAAGCAATGTCAATATAATCCAATGCTTTTTCAACATCTCCGTCAACATGATCAAGTATTTGCCGGTAAATATAATAAGTACAAGAGCCAAGAGCACGATAATTTTTATAAAATTTATTAATCATCGCTTCATCGGCACCAAGTGAATGCAGAAATTCAATATTTTTTTCTTTTTCCTCATGCAGGTTCATTGCCAATATCATCGGATCTTCATAAGTCTGCGATTCAATTTTGGTGATTTTACCATAACCGCTTATTTCATCCAGATTTTTGAACCGGAATGTATATTTATGGTTCTCAGGCAGTGAAATAAATTCACGATAAATCCTGCTCAGGTAATCAACAAAAAAGGTTTTCCCGTTGCCAGGTTCGCCGATTAAAACAAATGCCATTTCCGACGACGAGCCGCCTTCAGTAGCATCTTTGACGAATGATACAAAACTATTGATTTCATCGAACATGCCTATGATATGCTTCTTCCCTTCACGAAAAACTTTGAAATCATATGTGCCCCGGCCATTGACAGTTATTTTTTCAATCTTGTCATGCCCGTCAAGTATCATTCGTGATACCGACTGGAAAACATTTTCAAATCGCCGTTTTCCTAAAATTACATTTTCTACATGTATTTCCAGACCGGATTTTATTCTTAATCTGGATTCTTTCTTCTGAACCATTATTTTTACCTCCGATTATTTATTTCAAATTTGACGTGACAATATAAAAATTTTAAACTTTCAAATTTATAAAATATTCTTTTTACTAAAGAAAATAAAAGGATAAATTTTATTTCATCTCATTATAAAATTTTTCTCTCATCGAATAGGCTAATTTATTAATCTCAACCATATTCGGAATGTCGGGTAATGAAGATGTTAAAAACAATTCTTCATTTCCTATGCTTTGTTCTATCTTCATTTCCATCAACATCGTTTGTCTGAACTTTATGCCTGATATTACTTTTAACTACCCACTTTTTTTATTCAGCTCCCCGCTTTTTGGTTTAACTATATTTGCAACTTATTTATTATCAGCAATCACATTAAAAACAACTCAACACTTTTTATCAGTATTATCATTTACAACATAGACAGCATGTCCATGTCTATGTCTATGTATGGCATTTTCATCATTGCTATAATCTTCAACATAGACAGTATGACTATGTTCATGTCTATGTTTATCTATATCTCGCCATTTCGGCGACATATTGGCGAGATACATTAATTATCCTATACGGATGATGAACATCTCGCCAGAATGGCGAATATATGGCGAGATAATTATTCATTGATAATATAGTTCGTTTTTGGACCTGAGCCCTGTTTCCGAATAAAATTTAAATCGGTAAATTTCTTTAATAACCGTTCAGCCGTTCTGTTAGGCAAACTGGTTTGTGCAGCAAAATCAGCTTTTGAAATCGGCTTATGTTCTCTAAAAATCTCAAATGCTGACAATTCATCGTTAGAGGCAGCAGCTATTTGATTAAGAATATCCTGTGGTTTTTGTTTTTTTGCTTTTTCCTCATCATTCTTCATATTTGCCCACTTCATAAATTCCTTGTTAATTTCCTCTATTTCCTTATGAAATTCAGGAGTAAACTGATGAACGCTTACACCATGATCTATTAAATAGTCAATACCTCCATGATCAACTTTGGGATTCTTGTCCTCAATGCCATACCAAACATCTGAAATCCGTGCATTTACAATTCGTTTTGCACAACTAATTTTGGGTGCATTTCTCGCTCCTGGGGCACAGGGTTCGAGTGTGGCAAATAACCAGTATCCTGATAAATCCCGATGACGATTCTTCTTATCTAACAAGGTATATTCCGCATGGTCACCCTCTCTGAATTCACCCCGATAGGTAGTTTCAACAGTGCCATCAAGAAATACCAGGACAGCACCAACATAAGGGCTTGGGTCTTTCTTTTTACGTTCAGGTATTGATTTTTTCATTACCTCAACCGCAAGTTTCATGTATTCTTTTGGGTCTTTGCGCATATCTTTTTTTCTGCCATTATTCGCTGTTTTTAATGTTCAAAACTATTCTTCCTCCCCATCCTCCAACTCCTTCCCCATT
>JACQWN010000475.1 GCA_016209245.1 Bacteroidia bacterium | reverse complement strand
GTTCTCCTATATCATTATAATATTCCTCAACTCCTTTTTGATAAGGACGCTGAATACATCTGCCGGTAGGAGTATAATATCTGGCTATAGTAAGCCGGATTGCAGAGCTGTCGGGAAATTGAGTTTGTTCTTGTACAAGGCCTTTTCCAAATGATCTTCTGCCTATTATTAATCCCCGGTCATTATCCTGGATAGCTCCTGCTAATATTTCACTTGCTGAAGCCGACCATTCATCAATCAGAATTATGACTTTCATTTTACCACAAATCCCGCCAGGTGTAGAATATGTACTATAAGTGGGTTGTGATTTTCCTTTAGTAAAGACAATAAGTTCTTCACCATCAAGAAATTGGTCGGCAATATTTGTTGCTGCATCAAGGTAACCGCCATTATTGCCTCTAAGATCAATAATTATTTTTTTCATGCCATGATTAATCAGCTTTCTGACTGAAGTAATGAATTCATTATATGTTGTTCTGGAAAATTTACTTATCTTAATGTACCCAATTTCATTGTCAATCATATATGATACATCAATGCTATATAATGGGATTTTCCCTCTGGAAATTTCAAAATAAATAACTTCTCTTGTTTCTTTACGTTTAATTCCTATCCTGACTTTTGTACCCTCTTTTCCCCTAAGCTTTTTCATTACCTGGTCAGAAGTAATTTTTGAACCGACATATAGGGTATCGTTTATTGAAACTATCCTGTCGCCGGGTAAAACACCGAGAAGAGCGGAAGGCCCCCCTGAAATAGTATTAATTACAACTATAGTATCGTTTTGAATATTGAATTGTATGCCGATGCCATAAAAATTGCCTTCAAGCGGTTCATTCATAGTTTCAACCTCTTTCGATGGAATATAGACGGAATGAGGGTCGAGATTATTTAGAATTTGGGGAATTGACAATTCAATAAGCTCTTTTTTTGATACAGGGTCAACATATTTTTCTTCAATATAATCGAGAAGCATGTTGATTTTGTTTGATGAGGGATATAAATTAAGAAAAGTCCTGTTGGTATTTTTTCCAATTCTGTTTCCTAACCATAATCCAAAAATAAGTGTAACGGAAAGTATGATTGGCATAATAATCATCCAATTTTTATTCCTGTTGCTCATGTTTACATATTGATATGTTTTATTTCAATACCGGCTTTTTCCAGAAGCTTAATTCCATCATCATTCCGGTATAAGTCATAAAAAACTACTCTTTTAATTCCTGATTGGATGATTAGTTTTGCACATTCCAGACAAGGCGATGATGTGTTATATAATGTTGAACCGTCGCTGCTGTTGTTCGATTTGGCAACTTTTGTTATTGCATTTGCTTCTGCATGAAGGACATAAGGTTTAGTTTCATTATTTTCATCTTCGCATATATTTTCAAAACCCGAAGGAGTGCCATTATAACCATCGGAGATAATCATTTTATCTTTAACAAGTAAAGCGCCGACTTTACGACGTTTACAATAAGAATTTTGCGCCCAAATCGAAGCCATTTCAAGATAACGACGGTCAAGCTGTTCCTGCTTTTCGTTCATTTTAAATTTTTAAATTTGAGGCTAGAATGATTCCTGCGGAATCATTCTAGCCTCAATATTGAAATAATGTACCCGGAGCCGGAGTCGAACCGGCAAGGGCAAATGCCCACTGGTTTTTGAGACCAGCGCGTCTACCTGTTCCGCCATCCGGGCATATTTAATTATAAAATTTTTATTGTCTTTCTTCTTCTTACTAAATTTTTTACAGTGGTGTAAATACTATCTGTATCAATTCCGCATTCATAGTAAAGCTGCTCTTGTGTGCCATGTTCAATAAAATGATCGGGAATACCAAGCCGTGTATTAGAAACATGGTATTTATGCTCATTCATAAATTCAAGCACAGCGCTGCCAAGGCCTCCAATAACAGAACCATCTTCAATAGTAATAATATTTTTATAATTCCTGAAAGCTTCGTGTAATATATTTTCATCAATGGGCTTGAGGAATCTCATATCATAGTGAGCAATATAAATATTTTCCTTTTCAAGCTTTTCACAAGCTTTTATTACAAGATTACCAATATGCCCGATTGAGAGAACGGCAATATTTTCTCCTGTTCTGATTTGTTGGCCACAGCCAATTTCAATTTCTTTAAAAGGTAATTTCCAGTTCGAAAAAACACCTTTTCCTCTTGGATATCTTATTGAAAAGGGACCTGTATTTTTAAGCTGGGCGGTAAACATAAGATTCCGCATCTCTATTTCATTCAATGGTGCTGAAATAATCAGGTTCGGGATACACCGTTGAAAAGCCAAATCGAATGTTCCATGATGGGTAGCGCCATCGTGGCCTACAAGCCCTGCCCTGTCAATGCAAAATACCACAGGGAGGTTTTGAATAGCTACATCGTGAATGATTTGGTCGTAAGCCCTCTGGAGAAAAGAAGAATAAATATTACAGAATGGTATATACCCTGCCGCTGCCATCCCTGCTGCAAAAGTTACAGCATGCTGTTCGGCAATGCCGACATCAAAAACCCTGCCCGGCATCTTTTCCATCATAATATTTAAAGAGCATCCTGTTGCCATTGCAGGTGTGATGCCGACAATTTTCGGATTATTTTCAGCTAATTCAACAATAGTTAAGCCGAAAACATCCTGGTATCGGGGCGGTTTGTGCTTTTCATCAGCCGATTCAAGTATTTCTCCTGTTTGTTTATTAAACAGTCCGGGTGCATGAAAAGTGGTCTGGTTAATTTCTGCCTGTCTGAATCCCTTTCCTTTTTTTGTAAGGCAATGAAGCAGCTTGGGTCCGGGAATTTCTTTCAAGTCTTTAAGAACTTTTGCAAGTTGAATAACATCATGCCCGTCAACAGGGCCGAAATATCTGAGATTCAGAGCTTCAAAAAGGTTGCTTTGCTTAAGGATAACCGATTTTATACCGCTGTCTATTTTTTGTATCAGAGCTTGTGTGTTAGGGCCGAAACGGCTTAGCTTACCTAAGATTTTCCAGACTTCATCTTTTAGCCGGTTGTAAGTCTGTGAAGTTGCAATATCAAGTAAATATTGTTTTATCGCACCTAAATTCTGGTCAATAGCAATATTATTATCATTTAAAATTACAAGGAGGTTTGATTTCTGGATTCCGGCATTGTTTAATCCCTCAAAAGCTAGTCCGCCGGTCATTGACCCATCGCCTATAACAGCCACAACCTGTCTTCCCTTTCCCTCTCTTTCGGCAGCAACAGCAAAGCCCAGGGCAGCTGAAATTGAAGTGGATGAATGACCTGTTCCAAAACAGTCGTATTCACTTTCACTCCTGCGCGGAAAACCGCTTATCCCTTGATATTTGCGATTAGTATGAAACAGTTCCCTTCTGCCAGTAAGTATCTTATGTCCATAAGCCTGGTGCCCGACATCCCAAATTATCTTATCATAAGGTGTATTAAAAGCATAATGAAGGGCTACTGTAAGCTCCACAACACCAAGACTGGCGCCTAGATGTCCAGGATTACAGCTAACTTCTTCGATAATAAACTGCCTTAACTCATCGCTGATTTGAATTAGCTCTTCCTCCTTATATTTTCTAAGGTCGGAAGGATAATTGATTTTACTTAAAAATTGTAATTTTTTTGACGGCATAGCCATATACCCTGTTTAGCCCTGCAAAAATAATATTTTTAATATATATAACGTAATTTTATGTATTAATTACATTTTTACCAATTTCCTTACCGCCACCCATTCGTTCGTCTGGACTCGTAAATAGTAAACCCCGCTTGGCAAAGCACTTATGGATATTTCATTTTTCAAACCTGACAGGTTTCTAAAACCTGTCAGGTTTTTCCCTTGAATGTTGTAAATTGATACCTTTAAACCTGACAGGTTTTGAAAATCTGTCAGGTTTATAGTTACTATAATTTTATCTTTTGCAGGATTCGGATAAATATTAATATTCATATCTTTTGCAGGTTTTTTCCATACAGCTAAAGTGTAATCCGTATAAATTCCTGCGCTGTCGCTATTGCTTGTGTCAACTACGAAATTTAAGCCCGTAAACAGCGTATCCTCGCTTGTAATTGAAAATTGGTATGTTTCAAATTGAGTATAGCCGGTAATATCAACACATAATGAATAATCACCTTGTGGAAGATTTCCGAATTCATAAAATCCCGTTGAATCGGACTCTATATTAGCTACCGGCTCTTCGCTTGGTTCCTGTTCGATATAAATTTCAGCTCCCGGTACGGGATCACCTGTGGCTTTTCCATCGGTAGCAACATTGATATTTCCGGAGATATAACCTGAACCTAACAAAGGAGGCGTTATTTCATACATATTAAGAACAATGTCAACTATTGTATCGCATACTGCGGAAATAACAATTGCGGAATCCCATGCATATACCGAATCATAGTAACTATTCAGCAAGTACGGATAATTCGATGTATCAACTAGTACGGCTTTTACAAGATAGTTACCGGGTTCAACGCCGTTAAACGAAAATGCGCCGTTCTGTCCGTTTGACATTGTTGCTACAAGCTCGTAATCTGAGCCGGGTATCATAGTTTCCTTATATAATTCCATAATAGCTGCATTTTCGTTTAAAGCTCCGCCGCTGTATTGAACTACTCCGTTTATTGATGCAAGCATAGAGGATTCAATGGTTACACTATCGAGCAACAAGCAACTGTTTGAATCTGCAACTGAAATATAATAATCGCCGGCGCATAAACCGACCGATGTCATTGTTGTCTGACCGTCCGACCAATTATATGAATATGGTGTTATCCCGCCTGTAACTACAATTGTGGCTGCCCCGTTACATAAGCTGTCACAACCGGCATTCGACTGGCTTATAGTCGCTATCATAGCGGCAGGTTCGGTAATTGTAACGCATATATTGGTCGCACATAAATTCGAATCTGATACTGTAACACAATATACTCCCGCAATAAGATTGAGCAAATCTTCAGTTGTTGAAGTTTCACTCCATAAATATGTATAAGGCAGAATGCCTCCGGTTACAGTTAAATCCACTGCACCGTTATTTTCTCCGCTACAATTCACATTTGTTTCAGTAATATTTGCAACCAAAGCATCCGGCGCTGTAATAATTACACTGTCCGTATCGGTACAATTGAGAGAATCAGACACAGTAACATAATATGTTCC
>JACQWN010000474.1 GCA_016209245.1 Bacteroidia bacterium | reverse complement strand
CTAAACCATAAAATTTTTTTATTTCGAACCAATCATTAAGATTGCCTCGTAATAGTACTCTATTTATTATATGTTGAGAATATTTTTCATAGTCAATTTTCTCAATATCAATGTCCCAAAACAGATTTTCCGATAGTTTCATATTCATGTCGTTTTTTCACCGCAAAGTCACAAAGATGCAAAGAAAAGTTGTTTAAACAATTTCTTTACATACTTTAAATCTTTTTATGCCATTATTAATCATTTTTCAGTTCTTATATTGACAAATATAAACATTATTCATAATATATTAGACTTTTTAAAACAAAAATATCAAAAAAATATCTCAAAAATCATTACCTTTTTAAAAATTTATAATTTAGCTCTATGTTTAATTGTGAACAAACAAATCTTGAAAGTATTGTTGTCCATAGTGTTGGCAATAAGTCTCTTGATGAAAAGCTCAGATTATCTGAAGCTGTTTTGAATATTGATGAACCTTTAATCAAGGAATTATTATTGAAATACTTCCTGTCATCCTTTAAAGACGGTTCGTTTTATTCTTTCTTTGATGAAAAAAAAATAGATAATAATATTGTATTCCGGTGTGTATCGGAAATATTTGATGACCCGCACCATATCTTTGAAAGGTCGTTAGACATAGCAAAACATCTTTATTCACAAAGCAATGTTCAGGAAATCAATGGTGGCGAGCTTTTTATAGTGTATTTGCAGGATTGCGTGTTTGGTGACGAATTTACCGATGCAGTAGGAATATTCAAATCGGAAAATAAAGATACATTTTTGAAAATTATTCCAAAAAATAAAAATTTTAATATTACTGCCGATACAGGTATCAATATTCACAAATTGGATAAAGGTTGTCTTATTGCAAATATTGACAAAGAAACAGGTTTCAGAGTCAGTATTATAGACAATTGTAAAAATCCGGAAACAGCAGGATATTGGAAGGACAATTTTTTAAAATTAAAAGTCCGTCAGGATAATTATTATTATACCGGGCAATATCTGAATATGTGCAAGGATTTTATCAAAAATCCGGAAAATTACCCTGACGAATTTGAACGGGCTGACCAAGTTGATATGTTGAACAAGACCGTGAATTATTTCAAACAAAATAAACTTTTCAACGACAATGAATTTCAGACCCAGGTTATTCAGGAACCAAAAATAGTTGACGCTTTTCAAGCTTATAAGAGAAAGTATGAAACTGAAAATGATGTTCCGGGTATGGGTGAATTCGACATTTCACAAGGTGCAGTAAAAAATTATCAAAAGTATTTCAAAAGCATTTTAAAGCTGGATAAAAATTTCCATGTTTATGTTCATGGCGACCGTAAATTGCTCGAACGGGGGTATGATGAGAATAAAGGAATGAATTATTATAAATTATTTTATAACGAAGAGCACTAAATTATCCCTTGTTTTATTACAAAAATTAGTAATTTTATCCCTTGTTTTATTACAAAAATTACTACTTTTATCCCTTGTTTTATTACAAAAATTGTATCTATTTAGGTATAAACGTTATTATTTCACCGAAGTACGAAAAAAATACGAATTTACGAATTACGAAAGGGTTCGCGGTTGGCAAATTCGTAATTCGTAAGTTCGTAATAAATTCGTACTTCGTTGGGATAATATACGTATGAAATAACGTTGACCTAAATAGTTACCAAAAAATACTAATTTTATGATTCATTTTTTGCAATTCAATTATGATAAAGCGGACAATTATAAATAAGCTGAATATATGGGCGCTTAAAAAGAACAGGAAACCGCTTGTACTTCGTGGTGCCCGACAAGTAGGAAAAACCACTGCTGTGGAAATGTTTTCCAAAACATTTGAGCATTATATTTATTTGAATCTCGAACTGAAGGAAGATAAAAGCTTTTTTGAAGCTGATATATCATTTGAGGATATGCTCAATGCTATTTTTGTATCAAGAAAAGTTCCTGCAAATGCAAAAAAAATACTTATTTTTATTGATGAAATACAAAATTCAGCAAAAGCCGTAGCCGGTCTGAGATATTTTTATGAAAAAACACCGTTTTATTTTGTAATTGCTGCTGGTTCACTTCTCGATTCATTGCTCATAAAGCATATATCTTTTCCCGTAGGACGTGTTGAGTATATGGTTATGTGGCCGGTTTCTTTCATAGAATACATTAATGCAGCAAACAGTCAATTAGCGGAATTTTTAGATGTTATACAGGTTCCTGATTATGTTCATGAAACTTTGCTCACTCAATTTAATCGTTATGCACTGGTAGGAGGAATGCCTGAAGCTGTGAGCGCTTATTTACAGACTAATGAGATTATCGCAGTAAATGAAATTTACGAAAACCTTATATTATCATATCTTGATGATGTAGAAAAATACGCCCCCAATGATACCATGGCAAGAGTCATACGGTATATTATAAGCACAGCTTTTATATATGCCGGCAGCCGGATTAAATTTGAAGGTTTTGGAAAATCACCATATAAATCAAGGGAAATTGGAGAGGCATTCCGCATCCTTGAAAAAGCTTTCCTTTTACATCTTTTGTACCCTGTCACTCAAGAAATATTGCCGGTAATTCCTGATATTAAGAAATCGCCAAAACTTCAAATGCTTGATACCGGGCTTGTAAATTACTAAGCCGGCATCCAAAAAGATTTAATAATGGCAGGAGATATTAATTCGGTTTTTCAGGGAAAAATAGTTGAGCATATAATCGGACAGGAATTATTAGCATATTTTGGCACTCCTTTATCATCACTGAATTTCTGGGTAAGAGAAAAATCCCAATCAAGCGCTGAAATTGATTTTATTTTTGCTTATGAAGGTTATATTATTCCAATCGAAGTAAAATCAACACCAGAGGGAAGATTAAGGTCTCTTCACTCCTTTATTGATAATACCCCTCATCCTTATGCAATAAGAATTTATCCCGGAAAGCTTAAAGTTGAAAAACAAAATACATTAAACGGCAAAAATTATTATTTGCTTAATCTGCCTTTTTATCTGGTATCAAAGCTCGATAAATATATTGATTGGTTTGTAACGGAAACCTCAAAATTGTGAAAAAATAACTAAGTATCTGTCATTCTTTCCCGATAAGGATCTTCCGGAAAATTATTCTGCTGTCAAATTGAATTTTCAGGATGTATAAACCCGGCTTAAGATCAGAGATTTTGACAGGTTCTCCAACTGGATAATTATTTTCAACCAAGCAGCATATACCCTGCAGGTCAAAAATTTTCAAACTGAATGAAGTTATATTTTTATCTGTGATATTAATATATAAAAGGCCGTATGCCGGTATAGGCCAAACTCTGACCGGGTTTTTATTTTCACTCAACATTTCCTGTTTCACACCTGATATCGTATCTGCCAGCAGGGAATCACAGATGTAAGGTACACCCCATTCTATATTATTTTTTTTATAATATACAAAACTATTGTCACATTGGTTACCCAAGAAACCCCATGAATAATACAGGGTTCCATAACCTTTAATATAGGTAATTGTTATGCCTCCGTCATATATTAACATACTTAAGGTGTCCGGACTCAGGCCGGCTTCAAAATAGGCGCCGTTGTCATAAATTTTTGAATCGTTTTTTAAATAAAATCCATACGACCATCCGACAAAGGTCGGTTCAAGTGGAAGTTTATTCAGTTCGCCTGCAAGAAGAATAACCTCCTGAATGGTATCATGCTGGGTTGTGTATTGAGGAGGGGTACTTGTACATTGTGAGTATCTCCTGGAACAAATTTCTTCCAGGTACAAGAGCGAGTCGTTATTTGGCGTCAATGTACGATTAAGAATTTTCTGCATTTCTTTTTCATTGTTCCAGCAAGGATCAAAGGGAGAACCTGTACAATGGCTCTGCCTGTGATATTCATCTCCGGGCTGGTAGTCAAAGATATCGGCAATAGTAATATTTTGCCAACCTACTGCCGGGTTTGTCATACCGGTAAGGTTCATCTGCGGATATACGGAATAATAATAATCAACAGAACTTGTATCGAACGGAAACTCATAGAAATCTGTAATTATAGTTAATCCGAAGTTTTTACTAAGGCGCAGCTTATAGGAATTGATATTGTCGGAAATATTTGCTCCGTTGCTGTCCTTCACCTGCATGGAAATTGTCTTTACAGAATCGGTTAATCCAAGGAAGCTCATTGCCTGCCACGACGTAATGGTTGCATTAATATAATTCCCGTTATCATAAGTAAACAACCTCCAGATTTCAGATAAAACAGCATCGGTTTTTATAAAAATAGTATCATTTCGTTTATTATAAAAAAGGTTATACCCATTGTCGCAGTCGGTTACTTTTTTTCCTGTCCAGTGAGGTCCGTGCAAAAGGAATAGTCCAATATTCTGTGGAATAGCGCGTATCATTCCAAAAGGATAATAATCCGTTGTATCGCCATGAACAATGGCAGAATCAATACGAATAGGATAAACAGTTTCAGCGCCATTCGCATAATAATAACTTATTGCATCGGGTTTAATGCAAAGATAGGGTTGACAAAAAACCTTAACTGTTAGTACTAATAATAATATCACAAGAGATGTTTTCATGTTCTATTTAATTATCGTTATTATATAACAATACTTCGGTAAAATTTTAGTAAAATTGTAACTAATTTTCCTTCAAAGATAGCCAAATTTGGCATTTTTCAAAATCGCTTCAAAGTAGTTTACACTTTTTGGTATTTTTCAAATGTCGCTTTACAAATTTCGGCATACTCACCCCCTTCCCCTCTCTATGTATAGAGAGGGGCGATACATCCGTATAGTTCGACATTTCGACAGGCTCAATGCAACGCAGGCTCACTACAAGTTATTTGAAATATTGATGACTCTTT
>JACQWN010000080.1:26552-27801 GCA_016209245.1 Bacteroidia bacterium | reverse complement strand
GCTAGTTGGGTCCCAGCAGTAATCCCATCCTGTTCCCGGTTGATTTGGGTCTTCCACATCAATGGGTACGCCGAGGAAAGTCCCGCCACCAGCTTGATTTTCCATTATCACCTGTGTACCATTAGGACAGGTAATGGATATTATAAGGTCGCCAAGAAACGAATGTTCCATATTTGCGCATATTCCTAACAAATCATTGACATCGGTAAGTGTTTGACCAGGATCAAAAACATCAAAAGTTAAAGATGTAAAATAAGAATCTCCATCGCCATCAGGTAAATATGTTGTTCCTGCCACTACAGTATCCGGCAAATTAGTCCATTCGACAGGGGTTACAACGCCATAAAGATTGGCAGTTTCACCAATGCAAATTGTCGTAGGGTTGGCATAAGTACCGGTGAAATCAGGGTCGGTTGAAACCCTGACACGAAAGCCAATATCATTTGAATTTACACAACCTTCAACATCGGTTACGCTAAGGTCAATATCATACCCGCCCTCATTTGGAAAAGTATGTGTAACAACCTGACCGGGAGCCATAGTACCATCATTAAAATCCCAGATAAAAACAGAAGTAGTATCATCCTGGTGATAAAAATTATCATTAAGATAATAATCTCCTTCGCCATAGAAAGTTACTGTTTCGCCCTGACAAATATCGAGGTACTGAGTAGTTCCCGGCGGATCGGTATAATCCAAAACGGCATAAAACAACTGGCATACAAAGAAACAGCTTATATCTCCGCTCCAACTGGAACCTGCAGCGGTGGCATTAAAAACGAAAGTTAAACATCCTGACAAATTTGCTTGTGTTGCGGTCATTGCCTGGGTTGAACCCCAGTTAGAATTATCGTAACATCCTATTAAAGGTGCACCTGTATTAGTTCCGTCATATACGCATAATAAACTTCCGGTTACATTCCATGAGGTAAAAAATACACTAATGTGCGAGTCCCCGATACCATCAGAACAAATTGTCATGGTATAAGAATTGCCTGTCGAATAGCTTCCCTGGGTAAATGTTCCTGAACATGCATTTACCATTCCCTGGCTGGTTATCTCGTATTGACCATAACAAAGGTAAGCCCCAAAAAGAAATAAAACCGGTATGCAATATTTTTTCATCTTTAAATAATTTTGTTTAAAAATTTCGTAACCGTTCACGGTATTTAAATGATTGATTATAAACTAAATATAAATTGGAAAATAGAAAATTAAGCCACAGATTACACAGATTTTCACAAATTAT
>JACQWN010000080.1:0-26539 GCA_016209245.1 Bacteroidia bacterium | reverse complement strand
AATTAAGCCACAGATTACACAGATTTTCACAAATTATTTTTTAATTGAATTTGTTAAATATCTGGTAATCAATCAAATCGGCATGAATAATATATTTATTAACCCCGTGAACGGTTACAAAATTTCTTTTCATTAATTTGTTGTGTAAACGCTGACAGGTCTGATAGACGCTGTCAGGTTTATATGAGTGTTTCATTTATTGTGTTTTTTATAATTCGACTATTTCTGTGAAATTTCTTTTTCTGAAAGCACTATAAGTATTTTTCCCGTTTCGCCTGCTTTATAATAATTCCGTTTATCAGGCAAAACCTGATAATTATATTGATAAATATTAAATTTTTCAATATCTTCTGTTGAAACAGGTGCTTCAGTAATATTGCCCGTCTTAATATCGAGCTTTTTCAAAATATTATACGAAATTTGTTTTTCAGGCATATCTATAAAATAATACGAATTATTTACAAAAAAGTTCAGGTATTCAATAATTTCAGGATTATTAATCATAAGATTATCAATAAATTCCTGACTGTATTTTGCCGATAATTTTTTGTCAGGTTCAATTGAAGCATTATTTTGGGAAAAACAAGATATAGCGCTTACAATCATAAAACAAGCACTAAATAAAATATTCTTTTTCATCATTTTTTATATTAAAAATTCTTCTTGTTAAGTCTATTGTAATGAATAGACGTGAATTATCCTCAAAGGTTGTTTTAGTAAGCCCTAAAGATAATATGTTTTTAAAATAGATGAGTTATGTTAATTTTTTTGCTATTTTCGAATTAATCAATCGTCATTTATATCATTCCTATCTTATAATCCTTATTTCCTCTGAAGCACACTGCTATTCCGCGCCAGTCTTTGTATTGTCCGGTTTTATATTGCGAAAGTTGCTGTTTACATTCATTAAATTTCGCTTCAAGTTTGGCATTTGTGGCTGATTTGGGTACACGTTTTATTTCGAACAGGTCTTTAATTTCTGCCTGTACCTTGGCGCCTGGAAGCGAGTGAAGCATCAGGTCGCATGTCCCGCCCGGAAGGTTAAATTCCGGATAGACCTCGAACCTGCCTTTATCAAAGGTCGAGTTTAATAAATGATACATCAGTCCATGATAAAAGCTCTCGTTGGCATTTTTAAAAAAATCGCCAGGAAAGGATTTAATCACTTTTTTAAAAAATTTTGAAATGAAATCTGCGATATCGCCATCTTTCATGTAACATTCAATTATCCGTCCTATTGTGTAGCTATCCGGCTGATATTCGTTTATTCTTTCGAAAAAGCTAATCACCATGTCGTAGGTCACAAGGTTGGGTACTTTAAACTGGTTTGGGTAATCGCCAAAGGTCAACAGGCCGAGATAATATAACCCTTCGTTGATGAGCCTGCCTTCTTTATAAGCATTCATATCGAAATAGACATTCAGATTTGGTGAAGCGGTAATTTCCTTCTTATCGGTCATGCGAATAATAACATCGTTTCTCGCTTCATAATTATTCCCGAAAATGAATTCAATCTGCCGGTAATCAACCCTGATATTATTGTCGTAAAGGTAGTCGGGATGCTTATTGTAGTGCATTAGTTCATTCAGAAAATAAAGCGTCATCATCGGATTATATACAGGTTCGGAATCGGGAGAAAATCTGTATCCGTTATACTGGATTTTTATAATCTCTTTCGCCTGTTCTTTAGGATAAGTAACTTGATAGTCGTAATAAATTTCATCTAACAGCCCTTCGAACTCCGATTGGGTAATGCCAAGCATGTTGAGCAGTTCCGGCTTGAATGTTACCCAGTCCGCCACATTGAAACCGCTGTTCATATCGGCAATCGTTATAGGAAGGATGCCTGTAATATAAACTCTGTCCACTGCCAGTTTTAGCCCATCCTTAAGCGTTTCAAAAAAAGACCGGAAAAAACCTCCTTTTCTAAGAATATTCAGATATTCATTTTGACCATCAGGAGTATGCTGATATAAAATTGCTAACGCATTGGTAAGGCTATCATATTCATCTATTGCGATATATAATTTACCATTGATTTTATTTACCAACTCCACTATATGCTTTAGTTTTGCGGAAGCATCTTCATTGAACTCATGGTCAAACCTGTCAGGATAATTCTTATTAAGTTTAAGGATATTACTGTAATACATTAAAAAACCATACAACGATGAACCGATTTTGGAATTAAAAGCCCTTTGAATTTCCTTGGTATTCTCTGCTGCATAAATGCTCATCCCTGAAAAATCAAGCCCCAAAAAAAAATATGTATTGTGTTTTGGCGTAGGATTCTTTCCAAGGTATGTATTTCCAAACAATTCTGTGAACCGCTCTTTCGCTTTAATGTCGTAGTACCAGCGAAGCATTTCTGTAAAGACTGACTTACCGAATCGGCGAGGCCGTAAAAATACGGGACATTTATATTTTTCAAGCGCCTCTATATATTTTGTCTTATCTACAAAATAATAGTTTTCCGAAGCAATCTGTTCAAAATTAGCATTTCCATAAGGGAGCAGTCGTTGTGGCATAGTCATATTTTTTACAAACCTATAAAAAAAACATTAAATTTATATAATTTTATTTTTTATCATCTCCGCTGCCATCTCAACAGCTTTTTTTAACCCGGAAAGCTCACTTCCGCCGGCAGTAGCATAAAACAGCTGTCCACCGCCTCCGCCTTTAATTTCACCGGCAACCGCCTTAACAATAATACTTGCATCTAATCCTTTTTCATTAACCAGATTCTCGGATATTGTAACTGCAAGGTTCGGTTTTCCTTTAATATCAGCACCTAAAATCAAACAAAGATTCCCGATTTGACTCTTGAGTTGAAACGAAAGTTCTTTCAACAATGCAACTGATTCAATTTCAATTTGTTGTGTAATGATTTTTACATTATTAATTTCCGTTGCACAGGCAATAAGCTCAGTTTTAATGGTTTTAATCCGTTCTTTTTCCAATGTTTCAATATTCTTTTTTAATTCATCATTTTGTTGAAGAACATTCCGGACACTATCAGTAATATTTTTTGAACTTTTAAGCAGAAGGGCTATTTGTTTTAAGGATTCTAATTTTTCAGCAATATATTGTTCGGCTTTTTCAGAAGTGACAGCTTCAATTCGTCTGATACCGGCGGCAATAGCGGTTTCAGATATAATTTTAAAAAACCCGATTCGTCCTGTGGCGCTTACATGAATACCTCCACAAAGCTCGACAGAATCGCCAAACCGGATAACTCTTACCTTTTCACCGTATTTTTCACCGAAAAGGGCAACAGCACCCATATTTAAAGCAGCTTGGATTGGAATATCAGATAATGCTTCCAATGGCAGGTTTTGTCTGATTTTTTCATTCACTCCGGCTTCAACTGTTAAAATTTCATTATCAGCAAGCTTTTGATAGTGTGAAAAATCAAAACGAAGGTAGCCGGGATGCACTAAAGATCCTTTCTGTTCGACATGCCCGCCTAAAATTTCACGTAATGTTTTATGCAAAAGGTGTGTTGCAGTATGATTACGTGCTGTGTTTTCTCTTTTAACTTTATCAACAACCGCTTTAAATATCGCTGTTGGGTCGGCAGGCAATTTCAGAGTATAATGAACAATCAGGTTGTTTTCTCTTTTTGTATCAATAATTTCAATTTTTTCTTCAGTCGAAGCGATATAACCTGTGTCACCGACCTGTCCGCCCGATTCAGCATAAAACGGAGTATAATTGAATACCAACTGATAATACTCTTTACCTTTAGCCGTGACTTTCCTGTATCTGGTGATATTAACTTCAGCTTCATGCTGGTTGTATCCGATGAATTCTTCCGGAGCGTCCTTTGACAGAATTTGCCAGTCGCCAGTATGAAGAGCGGTTGCATTACGCGATCTTATTTTTTGTGCCTCAAGTTCATTGGTAAAACCATGTTCATCAATTATGAGCTGATAATTTTTAGCAATCAAGGCGGTCAAATCAACAGGAAATCCGTAAGTATCATATAGCTCAAATGCAATTTTGCCGTCAACTAAACTGTCGTTATCAGATGAGCCCGTTTTTTGAATACAATAATCCTCAATACGCTTTAACCCGGATGCCAGAGTATGGTAAAAAGAGCTTTCTTCTTCCTTTACAACCTTTTCTATGAGGGACTGCTGATTTACAAGTTCGGGATATGCCTTCCCCATAGTAGAAATCAGTGAGGGTATAATTTGATAAATAAATGGCTCTTTCATATTCAGCGATTGGAATCCAAAACGGACTGCTCTTCGCAGAAGCCGCCGGATAACATAACCGGCACCGGTATTCGAAGGTAATTGACCGTCGGCGATTGAAAACGAAATAGCCCTTATATGGTCGGCAATTACACGCATGGCTATGTTCGTTCTTTCTTGCAGTTCGTTAAATTTTTCATTGTTTCGGTGAACCCTGTACTTCAAATGTGAAACCTCTTCAATTCGTTTAATTATTGACTGAAAAATATCAGTATCATAATTGCTGTGCTTGTTCTGCATGACCATGCAAAGCCGCTCGAATCCCATACCCGTATCAATATGCTTTTGAGGAAGAACTTCAAGCGAACCATCGGTTTTACGGTTAAATTGAATAAAAACCAGGTTCCATAATTCAATTACATTGGGATTTCCAGCATTAATAAGCTCAGAGCCTGGAATTTTTTTTCTTTCGGCATCGGTTCTCAAATCAATATGTATTTCTGAACAAGGACCGCATGGACCAATATCACCCATTTCCCAAAAATTATCTTTTTTTGTTCCTTCAAGTATATGGTCTTCAGCCATATATTCCCTCCAACAATACTCCGCTTCAATATCTCTGTCAAAATTTTCTTCAGGGCTTCCTTTAAAAATAGTGGCATACAATAAATCAGAAGGAATTCCTAATACTTTTACTAAAAATTCATAAGCCCATGCTATGGCATCTTTTTTAAAATAATTGCCAAACGACCAATTACCAAGCATTTCAAACATTGTATGATGATAAGTGTCCAGTCCTACTTCCTCAAGGTCATTATGCTTTCCTGATACTCGTAAACATTTTTGTGAATTAGCGACACGCGGGTATTTTGCAGTGATGTTCCCTAAAAAAATATCTTTAAATTGGTTCATACCTGCATTTATAAACATCAGTGACGGATCGTTTTTGACCACAAGCGGTGCTGATTGGGTTATCTGATGCTGCTTTTGTCTGAAAAATTCAAAAAAGGCATTTCTTAGTTCGTTAGAATTCATATTGATATGTTAAAAAATCATAACTATTTAGGTAAATGTTATTTTATACGTATATTATCCCAACGAAGTACGAATTTATTACGAACATTTCGACAAGCTCAATGCAACGCTTACGAATTACGAATTTGCCAACCACCAACCCTTTCGTAATTCGTAAATTCGTATTTTTTTTCGTACTTCGGTGGAATAATAACTTTTATACCTAAACAGTAACAAAAAATCATTAATAAAAAAATTTTTTCTTGCAAATTTATATTAATTAATTATTTTTGTCGAGATTTATTTCAAAATTATTATGTAAAATATATATAACCTATTCAGTATCAATAAGGTAACTGATGTCTAAAGTTAAATACAGATTTAACGCTGATTCGTTAAGCTACGAGAAAGTTGAGCACAATATCCGTAAAATGATATTGCGTGCAATTCCACATTTTCTTTCGAGCATAATTCTGGCATTAATTCTTTATTTTGTTGTATTCAATTACCTTTTTGAATCACCAAAAGAGAAAAGATTAATACGTGAAATAAGTCAACTTATGACCCAGTACAAATTCCTGAATGATGAGATGGAAAAGGCAAAGCAAGTATTAGGGGATATTCAGTACAGAGACGATAATATCTATAGAACTATCTTTGAAGCCGAACCTGTTTCAAATGAGATAAGAGAGGCGGGATTTGGAGGTTACAACCGTTATGAATATTTAGAAGGTTATGATTATTCAGATATTGTTATCGAAACAACAAAAAAATTGGATATACTTCTTACCCAGCTTTATATACAATCGAAGTCGTATGATGAGGTTATGGAACTGGCAAAGAATAAAGAGCAATATTTATCGTGTGTTCCGGCAATTCAACCGATCAGGGGGGTGGACTTAACTCATATAGCTTCCTATTATGGCTATCGCAACGATCCTGTTTACCGAGGCACTAAAGAATTTCATGAAGGTATTGATTTTACTGCTGCACACGGTACTAATATATTTGCTACAGGTGATGGGATAGTAAGCGAGGCTGATTTTTCAAATTCCGGCTATGGCAATCAGGTTATTATTAATCATGGATTTGGGTATAAGACAAGGTATGCCCATTTGAAAAAAATACTTGTGCAGCCCGGGCAAAAAATAAAGCGCGGAGAAATAATCGGCAAAGTAGGCTCTACTGGAAAATCTGTTGGACCTCATCTGCACTATGAAGTATTAAAAAATGGAAAATCAGTTGACCCTATTAATTATTTCTATCTCGATTTGACGCCTGAACAATATAATCGTATGATAGAGCTGGCAGCTCTTGAAGGCGGTCAATCGCTTGATTAATAAAAACATTTGTGCCATACAAAGAACCAAAGATTGAGAAAATTTATTATTCCATAAGCGAAGTGGCAAAGATGTTTAATGTCAACGCTTCACTTATACGCTTTTGGGAGAAAGAATTTGATAATATAAGGCCGAAAAAAAATAACAAGGGCGACCGATTTTTTACAAAGCAGGATATTGATAATATCAGGATTATTTATCATCTCGTCAAAGAACGCGGTTTAACGCTAAAAGGAGCAAAAAAGAAACTAAAAGAAAACAAAGAAGATACCGTCAATAATATTGAAGTAATAAGCCGGTTGAACAAAATCAGGGAACTGTTGCTTGAACTTGGCGAAGTTATGAATAATACAGGTTAATTATTTACCTAAATAGTTACTTAAATTTTCTAATTTTGCTAGCTATTTTTTTTAATAAATACTAATCATATAAAATTATTATTAACATGGCAGCGAAGACTAAAATACAGGATCCAAGCGAAGTTTCCGTTGAAGATAAACTGAAGGCATTATTCCGTTTGCAAAAGGTTGATTCTGAAATTGATAAGATTCAGATTTTACGGGGAGAGTTGCCCCTTGAAGTTCAAGACCTTGAAGATGAAATCGCTGGTCTTCAGACACGTATAGGCAACCTTGAAGACGAAATTAAGGCACTTGAAAAGAATATGTCTGGGAAAAAACATGAAATTGTTGAAGCCAACGGTTTGATTAAAAAATATGAAGAGCAACAGTCGCATGTAAGAAATAACCGGGAGTACGAATCACTTTCAAAAGAAATTGAATACCAAACTCTCGAAATCCAATTATGTGAAAAACGTATTAAAGAATTTTCCCAGCAATCTGATGAAAAGAAACATTCTATTGAAGAATCACGAAAAGTGCTAAACGACCGTAATAATGACCTTGCACACAAAAAGAGTGAATTGAATGAAATCGTTGCTGAAACTCAAAAAGAAGAAGATGAGCTTTTTAAGTTTTCTGAAAAAATCAGCCATGTAATTGAGGACAGGTTATTGACAGCTTATAAAAGAATAAGGACAAATGCACGGAATGGTTTGGCAGTTGTTGCTGTTGAAAGGGATGCCTGCGGCGGATGCTTTAATAAAATACCACCCCAACGTCAATTAGACATCCGTTCAAGAAGGAAAATCATCGTCTGTGAATATTGTGGCAGAATTTTGGTTGACCATGATTTAGCCAATATAGTAAATCCGGCTCACAAATCCAATTAAATATGCAGGATTTCAATATTTTTTAAATTGCCCTAATTTCTAATTAGAGTCTAGCCATAAACTCATCACAAGCCACAGATTTCACAGATTTGGAAATTATTAATTACCTTTTAATCTGTGTAATCTGTGGCAATATTGCTTTCTTTATTGTTTGTGGCTTGTCCACGTTTGGTCAATTAGAATATTTAGAAATTAAAATGTTTCACAGAAAAAAAAGCAAATATATATTAAACAAGAAAACCGTTAAGCAATATAATAGTTTACGAGCTTTAGAAAAGAGGGCTTTACTCTGCCATGCCCCTTTCAAAACAATGCGTTTTACTTTGTCGGGAAATATTATTGCTTGTTGCTATAACAGATATTATATTCTTGGGAAATATCCAGGCAACAGATTACATGATATTTGGTTTGGAAACAAGATAAAGAAACTGCAAAAAAGTATCAGAAAATACGATTTATCGCAAGGTTGTTATGACTGTCATAATTTTTTGTGCAGAGAAAATTTTTTTTTAACCGGGGCATTAAATTATGATTATTTGAATAAAATAAAACAGGGATATCCTGTAATGCTCGATTTTGAGCTTTTCAATACCTGTAATCTTGAATGTGTTCAGTGCAACGGGGAAAATTCTTCATTAATCAGGTGTAACAGGGAAAAAGGACGTCCTTATTCATGCTTATATGATAAAAATTTTGCAGAGCAGCTCAATGAATTTATTCCCTATTTGAGTGAAGCCAGGTTTACAGGCGGCGAACCTTTTCTTATTGATATTTATTATGATATCTGGGACAGGATAATAAGAAAAAATCCAGACATTTTGATTTCAATACTGACAAATGGAACAATGTTGAACGGCCGCATTAAAAGTATGCTGCAATCAGGAAATTTTAATATATCTGTTTCAATAGATTCAATTCATAAAGAAATTTATGAAAAAATCAGGCAAAATGCTAATTTCGACAAAGTAATGGATAATGTTATGTGGTTATACGAATTTTCACAGAAAAACAGAAAATGGTTTAATCTGAATTTTTGTCCTATGCAGCAGAACTGGCAAGAAATACCTGATTTTATGATTTTTTGCGGACAGAAGAACATTCCTGTTTTTTTCCACACCATAAAACTACCCGCTTCATGTTCCTTATGGAATCTTGAATTCAAAACCCTTGATAATATTCATAATTATTTATCCGGTTTTAAATTCGATGACAAAACAGAAATTCAAAGAAATAATATAAGGTTGTACGATGGTTTACTTCAGCAAATCAGACAATGGTGCGATGATGCCGGGTATCATAAAGAAATTTCATTTGAAGAAAAAACTATTGATGACCTGAAACAAACATTGTTTGACAGGTTGAAAAAAACGGCAGAAAACATGCAAACCGAACAAAAAAAATCTGAGCACGATAAGTATAATGAAATATTAAATAATATTATCAGCATAATAAATGATGATATTTTAGTTAAACAGTCATTGATAAATTTGCTGAAAATAAACCCTGAGAGTATAATTTCAGAAATTGAGATAGACGACAATGATAGATTGGCAGAACGTTTTAGGGCAATTAGGTAGGAAAAGAATTTTAATCGCCCCGTTAGATTGGGGTTTAGGCCATGCAGTACGGCTCGTTCCCGTCATCAATGAATTGCTCGAGAATGGACATAATATATTGCTTGCAGCAGATAAAGCGCCATTGCAATTCTTACGTATGGAATTTCCACAATTGCTATGGATACAGTTTCCGGGAACAGCCGTCAAATATTCCGGAAGCAAATCCCAGATTATTAAAATGCTGTTTCTATTGCCATCATTTTTACTTTCAATAAGGAGAGAACATAAAAAACTTAATACTATAATCCGTATTCATAATATAGATATTGTCATATCAGACAACCGTTACGGAGCATGGTCAAAATCGGCATATTGTATAATTCTAACCCACCAATTAATGTTAAAAATGCCTGTTGGAATGAAATTTTTGGAGGGTTTTATTCATCGGTTTATTTTACATTTTATTAAAAATTTCGATGAATGCTGGATTCCTGACTTTAAAGAAAAACCCGGTCTTTCAGGAGATCTGAGCCATAAATATCCTCTACCTGCAAATGCCCGTTTTATAGGTCCTTTGAGCCGGTTCAATAACCTTGAAAAAATAACCCCGGATATTAACTGTTGCGATATTCTTGTTATTCTTTCCGGGCCTGAACCTCAACGTACATTGCTTGAACAATTACTTACAGAACAATTAACAATAAGCGACTTACAAACAATTGTCCTGCGTGGTAAACCGGAAGAAGAAAAATCACCCGAAATCGCCGGAAATATTACATTTTATAATCATTTAACTACATCTGAAATATGTAAGTTAATCGGAAATTCAAAGATTGTTATTTGCCGTTCCGGCTACAGTTCAATTATGGATTTAATCGCTTTACAAAAAAAAGAAGCGATATTAATTCCAACACCGGGTCAAACCGAGCAGGAATATCTTGCAGAATATTATAAAACACGGAATTTTTATTATTCAGAAACCCAGAATAATTTTAATTTATACAAAGCAATGAAGGAGATGAACGACTACAATCCGATTTTCGATATCAAAGTTAGGACGAGCCAAATGTTGAAAATTAGTAGTTTTCAGAAGCAAGAATAAAAGCTAAACGCTTTGTATTGTTTCTTTGTAGCAAACTTCCTTTGGTGTAAAATTTACCAAACGGGAGTGAAGCTACAAAGGGTGAAATTTCAAAGAACGTATAAAAGACAAATATAATAAAAATATTTGTTATTTCAGAAAGAATAGATGTTATTTTTTATTTTAGACCAGTTAATAGGTTTTTCAGCATATCCTGAAAAATCTCATAGTAGTTGGTAGTAGTAATTGGTAGTAAGTAGTAGCAGCAGCCCGACTACCAACTACTGCTACCAACTTCCAACTACCGCTACCAACTTCCAACTCGTAATTGTTGTGGAATTTTACACCGTGCAAGGTATAATTTTTTCGTGTCTATTAGTATTTATTCGTGTCTATTTCTTCAAAGCTATTCTAAATACCGTACCGACATCAATTTCTGAGCTTTTTATGAATATTTTACCGGAATGATATGTCTCGATAATTCTTTTAGCCAACGACAAGCCCAAGCCCCAGCCCCTTTCCTTTGTCGTATATCCCGGATGAAAAACATCCTTATATTTTGATTTTGGTATTCCTTTTCCTGTATCTTTTATATCAATATATATTATCTGGGTTTGGTCGGTTACAAATATATCAATAGTTCCAGTGCCGTCCATTGCATCTATTGCATTTTTGCAGAGATTTTCAATTACCCATTCAAAAAGAGCTATATTCAGAGGTACTATTATTTCATCATCTTTGGTAAAATGTAAATTGAAGGTTATTTTTGAAGAAACCCTCGACTTTATGTAATTAATTGATTGATAGAGCACATCAATAATATTTACTTTTGAAAGAACCGGGGTGGAACCGATTTTTGAGAACCGTTCAGTTATTACTTCAAGCCGCCGGACATCCTTTTCAATTTCAGCAACATGTTCTTCTTTCTTCTTTTCCATCTTTAGCAATTCAACCCAGGCAATTAAAGATGAAATAGGCGTGCCCAGTTGATGAGCTGTTTCTTTGGACAAACCGACCCAAACCTGATTTTGTTCCGCTTTCCGCGACACACTAAAAGCAAAGTATGAAACAAGAATAAATAAAAATATTACACCTAATTGTATATATGGATAATAGGTTAATTGAACAAGTAAAACAGAGTCTTTGTAATAAATATAATTTTTATGATCTTCATACAATACTATTTCTATCGGTTCATGCTGTTTTTTCATAATTTCAAGCTGATTTTTCAGGTATTCCGGATCCAGTGCCTTTAATGAATCCAGATTTTTATACCCGTTTATCTTTTCCTTTTCATCGGCAAGAATAACCGGTACAGTTTCATTATTTATAATTACCTCTAACAAAAAGCTGAAATTCTGATTTTGGTCATTAATATTGGCAAGTTGCTTGGTTCCCTCAGCCCAGAGCTCGACCTTTTTACGCGCCTCGACAGATAATTTCTTAACAAGAACATTTGTGTACCATAGCGACGATATGCCGATAACAACGGCTGCAATGAACAGCAATAATTTCCACCACTGCTTTCTCGAATAAATATTCATAAATAATTTTAATATAACAAGGTGCAAGTATAAAAAAAAATAGCCACAGATTGCACAGATTAAAAAAAGATATTTTAAGAAATCTTTTATATTTTTACTGCAAATTAGCAAAAAGATTCTATAAATAATACATGACCCGAATTATCAAATATCTTGTTAATCCTGTTCTAATATCCGGTCTGGTGATTACAGCCGTCTTTTTCTGTATGATATTCTCACAACTTGAAATATTATTTGATGTTGGAATATTTGTATTTATTTCATCATTGGTCGTGTTTGGCATTCTTTTTTTATTTTTCGGGCGAATCGAACTATGTATTATAGTATTCCTGCCTGTTGTATTAAATTTAATTTTTTTGTCGGGTATAATCGAAATTGCCGGATTGAAACCGACATTTAATAACAAGCTCATTCTTTTGTTTATTTTCGGATTAAGTATTATTTATAGTGTTTCTATCACCTACAGCATGATATATGAATATAAATATGGCACAAAGATTTTTTCATATAACAGAACCTCAATTATTATTTCAGGGGCTATTATAGTGCTATGTACAGGCGCTTTAATGATTGCGGTAAATCCGGTGCTTTGGCAGGTTGCCGTTCTATCGGCAACAGGTATAATTTTATCCATACTCTTTACAAATATCCTTCCGCCGGTAGCTTTCAAAAGTTTGATCGGAAAAAGGGGCAAATACAGACAATTCCCGGTCACATTGTTCGGGTTCATTTATGCCTTTTTTTGTTATTCTTATTTTTTTTTGGGAGGATTTTGCTGTATATCACTTGGAATTACAATTATCAGAATTATCCCTTCACAAAAATTCCGTTCCATGGTTTTACATATTTTAATATATTTTGTTTGCCGTTCGACAATGTATATTATGTTCCTTGCCAAAAAAAGAATTATTAATCGGGAATATATTAATTTTTCAAGGCCTGCAATATATATATGCAATCATCAGTCTTTGATTGATATTCCGCTTTCATTAATGTTTACTCCTAAAATGATTGTACTCACAACAGATTGGGTGCAAAACAACGTAATTACCGGGATTATCGCCAGGATGGCTGATTTCTATCCTATATCATTTGGGCTTGCTCAGCTCGAAAAAAAACTTGCCAAAAAGATAAAAGACGGTTATTCAATTTTTGTTTTTCCCGAAGGAACGCGTTCCCGCGACTGCAAATTAAAAAGATTCCATAAAGGGGGCTTTTATCTTGCCGAAAAATTTAAATTGGATATTGCTCCAATAGTTATACATGGGACCGGGCATTACGTCTCAAAAGGCCACCTTCTGGGCAGAAGAAGCACAATTACAATAAAATTTCTTGAAAGAATCGCTCCTGAAAATAAATTATTCGGTGAAAATTACAGTGAACGCACTAAAGAAATAGCTAAATATTTCAGAAATGAATCTGAAAAAATAATGCCTTATTATCATTTAGCTAAGTATCATAAAGACAGGTTAGTGAAAAATTATATTTATAAAGGCACTGTTTTGGAATGGAAGCTGAAAAAAAAGCTCCGAAACGAAAATAATTTTGAGGCAATTAATTCCTTAATCCCTCATAAAGGAATAATTACAGACATTGGCTGCGGTTATGGTTTTATTTGCTACATGCTTTGGTTTGTATCAAATGATAGAAAAATTACCGGAATTGATAATGATGAAGAAAAAATACAAATTGCAGAAAATTGCCCCGCAAAAAATCAAAATATTGAATTTATTTGCAGTAATTTGAATAATCTTAATTTAAAAAGCTCCGATGTGTTTATTTTAAACGATATTTTACTTAATTTGCCGGAAACCGACAAGAAATTCATTCTGTCGAAATGTATCAGCAATTTGAATCCGGAAGGGAAGCTTATAATCCGGAATGGAAATGACAATTATATACCAAAAAAAATTGAATTTTCAAAAAATTTTATTCGAAATGGGGAAACGGGGAAAGGGGGAAAAGGCGAAAAATTCACCTATTCATTGCATCAGATGTTGAATCAAATCGCCTTAACACACGGATTAACATTAGAAACAATATGTGTTTCAGAATATTCATCAAATGAAATATATATATTAAAAAAATGAATAAATACGATATTATAGTCATAGGAAGCGGATTAGGCGGATTAATTTGTGCATATATCCTCAGTAAAGAAGGATATAATGTTTGCGTCATTGAAAAACATAACAAGATTGGCGGCTGCTTGCAGACATTTGTCAGGGATGGGTGCATTTTTGATACAGGTGTTCACTATGTCGGCGGACTGGATTATGGGAAAAATTTATACCAGTATTTTAAATATTTTGACCTGACAGGTAAAATTAATATCAGAAAAATGGATAATAATTTTGACCATATATGCTTTAATGACAATGAGTACTTTTTTTCATTCGGTCATGATAATTTTGCTGACACATTAGCTAAGAAATTTCCTTCGGAAAGAAAGAATCTTTTTAATTATGTTAAACAAATAAAGGAAATGAGCCTGGAATTTCCATTATATAATTTAAGAGAAATTAAATCTCCTATTATGGAAAAGCATCTTTATCGTAAAAAAGCTTATGATTTTATTCAATCTGTGACATCTAATCAACAATTACAAAATATACTGGCGGGTACAAATATATTATACGCCGGAGTACCTTCAAAAACGCCATTATATGTACATGCACTGATAAATAATTCAAATATTGAAGGGTCATGGCGTTTTGTTGGGGGAAGTGAACAAATAGCTTATTTTCTGACCGGGTCAATTCGTAAACATGGCGGAACGGTTTTAACTAATAAAGAAGCGAAGAAATTTATTTTTAAAAATAGAGCGATACAATATATACAAATGGCAAGTGGAGAAAAAAGTGAAGCCAAAAAATTTATATCGGCGATTCATCCTGTCAGAACTTTAGAAATGATTGAAAAAAACCGTATCCGCGAAGCTTACAGATCACGGATAAATTCTCTTGAAAATTCTATCTCGATGTTTGCATTGAATATTGTATTGAAGGAAAATTCTTTTGCTTATATGAACTATAATATTTATTATTATGCTCAGGATGATGTTTGGGTCGCCGGTTCATATAATGAAAAAAAATGGCCGCAATCATACACCTTAATAACGCCGGCTACAACTAAGTCAGAAAAATTTGCCGATTGTATGACGATTTTGACATATATGAAATTTGACGAAGTCAGAGAGTGGGAAAATACAACTGTTGGAAAACGGGGTAACGAGTATCTCGAATTCAAGCAAAAAAAAGCGGAGAAATTGCTTGATATTGTTGAACAACGTTTTCCGGGTTTACGAAAGTGCATTAAATCATATTACACATCCACGCCATTGACCTTCCGCGATTATACCGGGACAAAGAACGGTGCTATATATGGTATACAAAAAGACAGTAACGATATAATGAAAACATTGATATTGCCTAAGACTAAAATACCGAATCTTTATCTTACCGGACAAAATACAAACCTGCATGGAGTATTAGGCGTTACTATCAGTGCGATTCTGACATGCGCCGAATTTATTGATATAAATTATCTTATAAAAAAAATTCAGAGCGATTCCTGATTTATTTAATATATCGCTATTTTCCCGCAATCAACAAATCCCGCTTTATTGCTGATTTTATATAAATATATACCTCTTGCCAGATTTGCTTTATTAAAAACAAACTTTTTATTTTGAATAGCTGTAATGGTCGTCACAATCTGCCCTGTTACATTTTGTAAAACAAACCCAAAAGGAGGTTCTGCGCCTTGTATTTCGAATGTAGCAACTGATTTAAAAGGATTGGGATATACCTTTATTGCCGATTTAACGGCAGAAGTTACCGAACAGGAAGTAATTATCTGGTTTAAATCCCAAACAGTGTTGAATGTTGTATTAGTGAAAACAGGTTCATTATAATCGAAAACTATTCCCGCCCTGTTTTCAATTACCGTTCCTTTTGGCAGCCCCGGTTGCTGTTTGATATTAAATTTAACAAAGCCGTGACTTGTCGGTTCATTAATATTGCTGTCGGGTAACTGTATATTCGGGAACATAAAATACAATGTGTTGTTATGGAGATGAATCTCGTAATAATGACTTGCTACGCCTGGTTGCAGTGTAGTAATGTCAAGATGCTGGGATATTGTATCAAAAATGACGATGTTGAACGCCGTATCGGTGCCGGTATTTTGAAATCTTACTTGGTATTCCAGTGCGTCGGAAGTATCAATAAGATGTGATTCTTCAAGCCCGACCGGAACGGTTTGTTTATCATTCGGGTCAATAGAGCCGGTAACCTCGTGGCAATCAATCTCGACAAAATCGTCAATATCGTCAAGAGGAGTCAGCAATATCTGACCTGTAACAAAGGCAGATAGACTATCGCCGCACATTTCAACATTGTCTTGTGGTTGGCTGTTGCCAGGGTGTCCGGGACGCTGGTCGGCTTCAAGGCGTATCGTATTACCGCTGGCAGACCAGCAAATAATCAAACTATCGCCGCCACTGATCTGAAAATCTGCTGCATATACCGGCTCGTTGTTTACATAAATTCTATATTGCGAATATCCATCCATATCTCCTTCGCCGGGATCGCCTGTGTTGTATATTGTAAAGCAGGCAAGGCTATCTGCCACACATTCGCCTTGGACTGCGATACTTGAATGATCCCATACTGAATCAACAGGCAGACATGCAGTATCGGGATAAATATGCGCTTCCACACACATTGTGCTGCCCAGTAAACTCATATCACAGGGAATATCTGCACAAAAGCTGAATTGACCTGATTCGCCGGGAGATAATATTCCAAGATTGAAAATAACAATATTTTGATTTTGAAAATAAGAATCAAATTGACCTGCTGCATAAGAACAGACTACGTTCTGAGGCAGCTCTATTTCGATGTAAGAATTAACCGCAGGAATTGTTCCATTATTTTCGTAATGAGTTGTATAGACTGAAGTAGAGCAAGGTCTGATTATCGTTGTAGCTATGTCAATGCTTAAATCAGGACAATTTATTTCCGACGTATTGGCAAAATCCAGACCTATGATTGAATCGTCCACAGAATTTATGGTTACCGAATAATTAATATCTATATCAGGGCATTGCTGTGTCCATAGGTTGTCTTCCCCGGAAACTTGCTTTACAAGATAAGCGCCTGTGTCGAGATATGCATGATACATACCATCCTGGTTAGTCATTACATAAAAAGGTCCCGGTGATAATTCTATGAAAGCGTTTGAAACAGGGTAATCGGAGGAATCAAAAAGACAATTGTCGTTTAAATCATTATAGACACTACCTGAGATATAAGCGGAAAAAATCGTTTCCATATTAATTTCTAACCACCAGCCGAAGATAAATCCATTATCTGATGCCAAATTATCCGTCACTTTGAGAGCCCAAGTTCCATTAAATGAGCATCCCAGCAGATTTGTCCATGTGTCAAGAGGTTCATAATCGCCTGAAGGCAAAGTTGTACCCCATCCACCGCAATTATCCTGGAAAGTTCCATTAGTTGAAAGCGGCGTCCAGCAATATTCATAACCAACTCCCGGATCTATAATCATATCATTATCAATAGGTTCACCAAGAAAAGTGCCACCGCAACCGCTCGGGTACGGAATAAGGGTCATAGTTTGTCCGCTCGGGCAGATTAATTGGATGATCAGGTCGCCAAGATAAGAATGTTCCATATTTGCGCAAATTCCTGCTAACTGATTAGTATCAGTGATTGTAAGATTGGAAGGGAATGCGTCTATTATGAATGATGCGAAATAGCTTGCACCGGTTCCATCAGGCAGGTAGGTTGTATCTTCAGTGCCGAAAATCAATGTATTTCCTGATTTCAGACCTGTTTGAACCTGGTTGTTCTGAAACCCTTTAATAAGGCCGAAAGTATTTTCTTGCGCTGTAAGGGTTGTGCATAATGCCAAAATGACTGCTGTGGAAATAATAATTTTTTTCATGTGTTTAAATTTTATTAATTATATTATAAAAGACGAAAAACTCATGTTAATAGTTGTCTGTTCCAATAAAAGTATTTGAGATCGAAATGATGAGCACCTAAAAACACACTCGTCCGAAGACGGACGCGAACCTGAGCGCCTCAAAATAATATTTCGACGCAAAATTTCAGTTTTTTTATTTCGGAATTTTTGAAGACCTTATTATTGATTTAAAAGATATTTTTGAGAAATAATTATCAAAGAAGGATAGTCATAATTTTCAACCTTGACAACCCACATTTCCACTGAATTTTTTCTACTGAACTGCTCTTATACATTACTTTGATGCATATATTTTCTCAGATTTTCTGATTTTAACCAATCTGAAATTATTTATTGGCTGGCTATCGTGATATAGGTTCTCAGGACAAAATGCCAATGGACTTGTGATTTCACCTTTTGAGAAATTAATGTGTTTTATCTGGATATTTGGCCAGCATAACGTGTTTCCTTCTCCAATAGTTGCATATTTAAAGTTTTCATAATTTAAAAGAGGATATGCATTATCGCCCGGGGATAATTTCCATTCTTTAATTTTTTTTTCAAAATCAATAACCCTGATTTCTCCTGTTGACCAGCGACAGGTAACTTTATAGGGTTCAATTTTAATTATTTCAATAATTTTTGGGATATCATTCATTTTTGTAATCGTATAAATTCATTTAATAATATTTCCTGTTTATCTTTTGCCCATTCCCTGACTTTATTTAATTGCTTTACAGGTAAACTCCCGGCAATAACTTCCAATGTCTTTATTGTAATCTCCGCACTATGTTCTGCATAAATTGCATGAAAATGCGGTGGATTATGGTCTTTCAGATAAATGTAAATTTTAATTCCTTCAAAATAGTCAATCATTATCTGTATCAAGAATAATTCTGATTTTTTTATTTCTCATAACGCAATTTTCTAATAGCTTCAACTTCGTTTGTAATGTCCGCTAATGTTGGCTCATTAATATAATTTAAGCGAAGTTTTTTAATAAATTTTTAAATTCTTTTTTTGAATCTGAATCATTTTTTGTAAGTATTCAGCAGTAAAAATACAACTTATTTTGTTTTTTAACAACACTTTGATGAAAAAATATTTTGTTTTCATTATCTTCCCGGTTCGGCGCTTTTTACAGTATCTGGATTTTTGAACTTCCGGAATGGACTTAAAAGCAGCTTCAGAATATCTGCAAATTTCATGTGCCTGCCGAATCTGCGAAGCAGCCTGAATGTCCTCAAAGGATGACGGAATGCAAGGTGGGTAAAAAGAATGATATACCCCTTCTTCCTGGTACGATGCACCACGTCGCCCGGAAGAGCGGTAGGATCAATCTCGGAACACCTGAACCACTTGTTCCAGTCCCGCACATCATCTATCAGCCCGCGTTCGACATATTCCTTCCAAAGAGGTGTTCCGCGGTAAACGCTAAGACGGTTAAAACCAAAAGAATCTAGGTTGAGCTTTGCAGCGAACCGGAAACTTTTAAGGATATCGGCTTGGGTTTCACCTGGTGAGCCAATAATAAAGAAACCATGAGCTGTCTGGATGCCATGTTTTTTAGCTTCATTAATTGCATGCTCGACTTGTTCGATAGTCTGATGTTTTTTTAGCCGTTCTAATATTTTTTGGGAACCGGATTCCACCCCGAAAGCAAGCATCTTGCAATTGGCTCTTACCATGAGAGGCAGTTGGCTGACCCCGATTGCATCCACCCTTCCTTCACAACCCCAGCGAAATTTTAATTGCCGGGCAATGATTCCATGGCAGATGTCCTGTATTCGTTTTTCCTTCATCAGGAAGTGGTCATCTGTCAGATAGACGGAGCGATACCCATGGTCATGAAGCAATTGCATTTCGTTAAGCACATGTTCCGGCGACCGGCAACGCCATTTGCCTCCATTGAGTGCCGGAATATCACAATATATGCACTTAAACGGACAACCGCGGGAGGTCTGCACGGTACAGAACTTGTCTAATGAAAGGACTGCAGGGACATCAAGCGGCAAGGATTCAATATACTCAATCGGAAGGCTTGTGCGATCGGGAAATGGAAACTTATCCAAATTACCTATGAGCGGTCTCGGTGGATTTTCAATAACTTTGTCTTCCGACCTCCATGTAAGACCTTCTACTACTGCCGGATTATCAATATTTTCGAGATAGTCGGGAAGTAATTCCTCGCCCTCGCCTCTCCCGACGCAATCAATTTCAGGGCAGTCGTTCAATATATTTACAGCATTCATTGTGGCAAAGGGGCCTCCTGCTATAACGGGGATATAAGGAGCCGCAGTCTTCAACTTCACTGCCATGTTCTTCATGTATTTATAAGCGGTGATGGATAAAAATGATAGTGCGATAATATCCGGCCGCTCTTCAGTGACCTTCTGTGCGATATGCTCCGGCTTCATCTTCGGGTGACAGGTATCGAACATACATACCTCATGTCCATGACGGCGCAATACAGGGGCTAACGACTGTATTCCGAGTGGCGGATAAGCCATAATTTTGACCTTCTCAGAAGAGTTGGGGCTATTAAGCCTCTGCGGTAGAACATGACAAAAATATTCGTCTCTGACATCAATTAAAAAAATTTTCACAAATGAATGTTTTTAGGTGATATAGCAGCATAAATTTTTTAAGGTAAAGTAAAGAATTAGTCACAGCAACTTAAAATAATATTTACCCCAAATATAATAATATTTATTTGTATTTTTAAAATTTTTATAGAGCTTTGAGACGGGTGCGCTCTGCTCATGCAGGGTACACACATTTTGCAAACCCCCATTAAAACGGCGTTTGCACTTAACCGTTGGTAGTAGTAGTTGATTGTAGCAGCCGGACTACCAACTACCGCTACTAACTCGTAATTGTTGCTGAAATCATGCTTTCAGCTTGACAGGTTTACCATATTTTTAGTACACATGTTTAATACCAGGCGTACAAAACATATTTATCTTAATTGTATTGAATGGCTTATTATTTTCATTCTGATAAATCCCTTTTCAGTTTTTGCACAGGAAGAGGATACTATTACAGAAGATTGGAGCGCCGATACATATCTGTTAAAAGACAGCATTAATATCACCGGTTTTCTTTCTCCTTTTATTAATGGTTCAGGAATTATAAACGACATAGGATTTTCTGTTGGAGGTGCTGGAGCTATAGTATTCGCCGATCATTATTTTGTTGGAGGATACGGGTTTGCATTGCTCAGTGACATTTATATCAGAAAAGGCTCTAAATCCGGAAAAGGAATAGAAATGACTCATGGTGGTATCTATGTCGGATATAATTTCTTACAAAAAAACAGGATTCAACTTGGTTTTTCCGCTCAGTTCGGTTGGGGCGGAATCGCCTTAACCAGCCCCGGCGAAAAATTTTATGTAAAAGAAAATACAGACAAGTTTTTTATTTTATCACCAGCAATTTATTTTGACCGTATTATTACAAGCAAGTTATCTGCAAGTTTTGTTTTTACTTATAATTTTTTTAATGATATTGACATTGAAGAACATACGGATAGGGATTTTTCAGGACCCGGGGTTTCTCTGATGATTAAAGTTGGGAAGTTCTATTATACTGCCAACGGTGTTAATTAGTACATTCTTTTATTGAGAGATTCCTCGCTTCATTCGGAATGACAGTGCATTAATCAGGAGGAGGGGAAGCGGTTTCGGGCAAAGCCCGCAACCGCTTCCCCTCTCTCTATCGCTAGTGAAGTTGTCATTCCGAAAGTAGTGAGGAATCCCAACTTCAAAATGTACAAATTTATGAAAGCACTATTACACACAACTGCCCTATGCAGTGGTGCGGGGTATAGTGCTTCATTTATCCCGTTTTATGTATAATAATATTACTCAGCGGGGGACATATTGTCTCAATATTTAGAAAGGAAAATCATCTGTCACCTGTATTTTTTTCTTTTCTGTTACAGGTAATTTGGCCTTTTTATGCACCATATTCCCTTTAACAATAATAGCTTTTACGGGTGTTACCTGGCATGCAAATTCACAAGCACCACAACCGATACATATTTCTTCATTAACTTCCGGTAAAAATAAACCGCTGTAAGGAATCATATTAACCGCTTTGGTTGGACAATGTTCTGAACATGCTCCGCAGTCGGTTCCTTTTGTAACTACAATGCATTCATTTTTATAAAAATGCGCAACTCCTGTTTGAATAAGCTTTTTTTCTTCAACGGTCACAGGAAGAATCGCCCCTGTCGGACATAGTTTGCCACATACGGTACATTCATAATTGCAAAAGCCATTATTAAAATCCATTCTCGGCTGCATAATATTAAAGAATCCATATTCGAGAAATGAAGGTTGTATTACCTGCGTGGGACAAGAGCTTACACAAAGATGGCATGCCGTACAGGCACTGGTAAAATGCTGCAAACTTTTTGAACCAGGTGGTGAAACGATATTTTGTTTTTTAATGTTGTCTGAACCGGAATTATTAATACTGCAAGCAGTCAGAATTTTATTCAGACCCGCTAAAACCAGAACGCCGGAAGATATATTTAAAAGAAATTCTCTTCTGTTTTTATCAGGAAATGTTGAACATTGTTTACAAAATTTAAACAAGTTATATTGAACATTATTGGAAGAGCAAATATTAAGACAATTGAAACAAGCTATGCAACGGCTTAAATCAACTTCATTATTTACATTGTTTATACATCCGGCTTTACAAATTTAAGCACAAAGTCCGCATGAATTACAACTTTCTTTGTTAATAGTAATTCTAAACAGCGAAATTTTTGAAGCTAATCCTAAAAACGCTACAACAAGGTAAATACTATTACAGTATAACTTTCCTTTGAAGTATGCAAATATTATTATCAAAATTAAAAATGATAATGCGAAGATAAAGGTAACAATGTCAAACCAATTATAATTGACAGTATATAAAGAATAATTCCCGAAATACTGCAAAATATAATTCAACAAATTATTTATTCCGATATAAACCGGCTTGAATAATTGAACTGCCGCCTTGCCAAAAACACTGAACGGGTCTAATTGAATCAACAGAAACATGCTTCCGGCAAGAGATGTAACTATTGTCAAAGCGAGTACACCATACCTCAATAAATTAACCGGTTTAAGGAACTTATACGGATTTTTTTTAATATTTTCATTCATACTATTTGTAGCATCGTTATAAATTATTAATAATGTATCATTTTTTTTGTTAAGGAATAATTCTGCGTTCGCAATTTTACAAAATAAACACCTGGTTGAAGGGCTGAAAGACCGGTTTCAAAACTTTCAGCAGTCTTTTTTGAAAAGGAATACGATTTGATATTTTTGCCGTAAATATCTGCAATTTCCACTATACCGGTTTCGGATGAAGGCATATCAATATCAATATAAACCATACTGCCTGCGGGATTTGGATAAACTTTCAATTCCGGACTATTAGTGAAAATGTAAACACCGGAACCGGTAGATAAATCAACTGTAAACTGCATATACACTTCGCCACCGAAATCGGAATTAAAATTTTTCAGAGTAGTATTGTTTACATTTTTAAATTTAATAGTACCGCTGCCTTGCGCAGTGTTTGCCCACCATGTAAGCCCATCTTCACCCGAATCGGTAAGCCGGAATACATAACATCCGGCAGGCAAATCAAGCGTGTCGCGGTAATATGTATTTGCACTCATTCCTGAAACAGATAAAATAATATTATCATTATCATCCTTGACCGTGTAATCGTTTTCTGACGGATAATTATTGCTTTTACATTCAATTACAAATTGTGAAGGCATTTCCTGTACATAATTAAATTGTGTTATCCGGGTATTGTTATACAAATATTCATCAATACCGCCATTAGGGTTGCTGATTGAAACTGTAAAAGTTGTTGCGTCAGGTAACCATGTAAAGGTGCCGAGTTGCAGGGTAGCTTGTTCCATAAATTTAAGGTTGCCTGTCCAGTTGTACACCGATGGTGCAGCGCCCGTTATACCATAAGTGATAGTAAGTGAAGTCAGATTGGCTGAGCCTTTATTTTTAATAATAATTTTAGGTTTTGTACAAATAGGATTCAGGCGTCCCCACATCTGGTCGGTTGTTGGCGACAATACATTTTCAATAGCGGCATCAAGCGTAAAATTGGGAGCGCTATAAGTTACCAGTTGGTCTTCTATCTGGTAATAATCCCAGCCGCCTGTGCTTGTGTAAGATTGTACATTATGGTCGAGTGTGATTGAATCGCCAGGTGTAATAAAAGGGGTTATCTCAAAATCGTAAGTCCAGACTTCTGCACCAGGACACCAGTTTGACCTGTCATAGACCCATGTACCGCCTTGTGGATAGAGCGGGTTTAAATCGCAGTTATCGCGCCATACAAGCTTTGAAAATTGTTGTACACCGTTGATTTTATAATAATGATATTTTGCACAGAACTCTGCACAATTTTGTGGAGTATCCATTCCATGACCCGTCACCCGCGACTTCCATCGTGCAGTATAAGCATTTGAAGGAATATAAACCTGTATCGGCGTAAGATGGCTCTCTATTGGATCGCTTGACTGACCATAATTAAAGCCGCCGTTCCATAAATTTTGTATGCTTACAACATCGCGGGGTGGAATACCTTTAATCATCAGAAAACGCATATCGAGCAGCTCCTGCCAGTTGCCGGCTGAAAGATGAACACTATCGGTAAGCAGAGGGCGGTAATCGGTAACATCAAATGTCCATGTCCATCCGTTGCCAAGACTCAGTCCATTACCATAAGGAGTAATGTATCGGGCAAGCTCGTACCGTATGACCTGAGGAAATTTTTGATAGTAATCATAATATGTCAGAAACATAGTACCGTCAGGATTAACATAAATCGAGTCAACAATGTTTCCCAAGGAATCATAAGCATAATTATAATATGCCGCTTGCCACACGCTGAATGTATCAACAGGAACACCCGGATTATTAATGGAATCGGTATATGTTATCACCTGCACCGGATAATTCATTGCTGAATCAAGAACGAAAACAGAATCAATATGCGAGCTATAATCGCCTTGCTCAAAAATTACATTCGGACGCAGAGATGTTTGTGTGAAACCATAAATATAATCATCAGGATTTTTCAGGGGATTATCTATGCATGTAAGAATAGCATCTGGATTTGCACAAGGAGCGCTGTCGGAAGCGAATTGGAAATCGCCGTCATCGAATTTGTAATAAAGAACCAGGTTGTTGTAATAAGGATTTGAAGCATTAATACCATTGTGCATATTTTCCTGAATTGTCGCCTGATTAAGCTCTGCATTGAAAACGGTAAATTCATCCATTCTTCCTTCATACGATTGCGAACCGCTCCATGTACCCTTGCCGATGTAAAACTTTTTGATTTTACCCATAGCACGTGTTTTACCTGTACCGGTACACCAAAGGTTTCCATTCAGATAAATTTTCATTGTGCCGGTTGCAACATTTTTAGTGAATGCCCAGTAGCTCCATTTTCCTTTTATATTAGTCGCTGTTGAAGTTTTAGAAATACGGTCATATAAATTCCCGGCATTCCCGGCATCCCAGTAAATCTTGCTGTCGGACCAAGGAACATGAGCATTGATTACCCTGTTACCCGCAGAATCCACACCTTCAAACGACGTTCCGTCCTGTGGTTGATATTGCGGATCGCCATACCCCCAAAAAGAAACAGTTATTAATGAATCAATTTTTTTCAGAGAATCATTTATTGGTACATTTACATATCCTCCGTTATGCACACCTATACAACGATCATCTCCCGCCTTGAATAAACCCGCATTGTATCCTGCATCAGTGGCATTTACAATATTATCTTCTCCTGAACCGGAATTTTCATAATTGATATCAATAATGATATTGCTTGTACCATTCCATGTAAAAGGTGTCAGAAGCTGCAGGCTGTTCCATCCGTTAACAGCAAAAAAAGTATTTTTTCTGTAAACCTCGGTAAACCCGGTTGCGCTGAAAGTACTTTCAGAAAGTGAGTCGAGTGAGGTGGCTTTTATACGTATTGCAAGGTTTTTCAGCATACCGCCTGTAGTCTGCAAATCGAACTGTAAGCCGGTAATAGTTCCTGAACCCATTCCCGATGCCGCTAATTCTGATGCCTTCCATAAATATTGTGTACGCGAAACTGCCAGCGATGAACCAAAAGGCCTTGATGATAATTGTGAGCCGGTTCCATACATATATGTATTTAATGATAATGTATCATCGTGGACAATATAATATTGCCATTCTGGAATATAAGCATAAGCCGGCGATGTTATATAATTAAAAGTATCAATAACATTACCGTTCACAAGAAATAACGGCTGATGGATAATTGAAGAATCAATCAAACCGGTATGATGATACAGATATGTATATGTTAGATAATCCCATTCGCCGCACGCAGGATTTTGCGCAGGGTTGCATTTCAATGTGTACTGCATCAGTATCTTCTCAAAACTTACTGTATCAGGAGGAAACACAAACCATGCATCCTGGGGCGAACCGAATGTAAATGTTTGAACTGTGACCGTATCGCCGTACTGGCTATAAGTTAGAACAGAGTATT
>JACQWN010000079.1 GCA_016209245.1 Bacteroidia bacterium | reverse complement strand
TTTGATTGATTACCAGATATTTAACAAATTCAATTAAAAAATAATTTGTGAAAATCTGTGTAATCTGTGGCTTAATTTTCTATTTTCCAATTTATATTTAGTTTATAATCAATCATTTAAATACCGTGAACGGTTACCAAAGATAATTAATTTTGTGCGTTTAACCAATTAATAATAACCGAAATGAGAAAGCTATTAATACCATTCCTGATAGTCATGACAAATTTATTATTTGCCCAGGAACGTGTTTTTAAACACAATTTTAACGATAATAACATAATCATTTTTCACACCACTATAAAAAACAATTCGGGCCAGTTAATTGATGTAAAGCTGAATTGCCTTATGAACAGGATGGAAGAAATTTATTTTTGCACTATTGATATGAATAGTTCAAAATGCAAATTTGTAGCAGCTAAAGACCTTGATTTGAATATAATAAAGAAGTTATTCAATAATTCTAGCTATACTGTTGAATTTGATATAAGGCAACCATTTACAAAAGAGAATTTTTTAAGAATATATACAACATAGAATACGGCTCCTGTATTTATTGATACAAGGAATCCGGAGAAAGATAAATATAATTTTCAATTGGCAACAACTGCATGGCAGGAGTTGCAGAACAAATAATTAACCCTTAAAAATTAAAGAATATGAGAAACAATATAATTACAGCTTTATTAATGCTCTTTTCATTAAGAGTGCTGTCTTGCACTTTTACGTTATCATTATACGATAGTTTTGGCGATGGATGGAATGGAAGTACATTGACAACCGTTCAGGTTAATGGAGTAAATGTTTTAACAAATATCACTCTGGCAACCGGTTTAGGACCTGTAACATTTACATTTACTGCCAACGATGGCGATATCATTACAACCATATTTAATGGTTCCGGTATTTGGGAATCGGAATGTAACTATATTATAGTTAATAACCTTGGGCTTCCAAATTTTGCCGATGGTATGAATAATACTGTTCCGACCGGCGGAACTTTTGCAGCTGACTGCGGACCACCCCCTCCTCCTCCTACCTACGACGACCCTTGCACAGCTCAGCCCCTCACTGTTGGCGTTACATGTAATTATACTTCTTATACAACCCAGTGGTCAACAGGTTCGGCTGTTCCAAATCCATCATGCTCATGGAGCTATTTGGGAGGCGATGTCTTGTTTTCCGCTGTTGTCCCTGCTTCAGGAAGATTAACAGTTGATATTGCTGCATTGGATATGACAGAAGGAGAATTAGCCGTCTATATCGGACCTAATTGCAACACTCTGACCGAATTACATTGTGTCGCAACTTCTTGGGTTGACCCCATGCCTGAAATTAATGTCATTACTGCCGATGGACTTGCCGGACAAACCGTCTGGATTAGGGTTTGGGAACCAAATAACGACAATCCCGGCATCTTTAATATCTGCGCCTATGAAACTCCTCCACCTCCTGCTTATGATGACCCATGCACAGCACAATCACTTACTGTCAATGCTAATTGCGTCTATTCAACTTATACTACAAATCAAGCACTCGCTTCAAACGTTGCAAATCCATCTTGTTCATGGAGCTATATGGGTGGCGATGTCTGGTTCACTGCAGTAGTTCCTGCTTCAGGAAGACTGACCGTTGATATTGCCGCATTAAGCATGACAGAAGGCGAAATGACTATTTATTATGGACCTAACTGTAATAATCTTACTGAATTACATTGTATCACTTCAGCATGGAATAATCCTATGCCAAGTATTGAAGTCCAGACAGTTGATGGTTTAGCTGGGCAAACCGTATGGATTCGGATTTGGGAAATCAATAACGATAATCCCGGTGATTTTAATATTTGCGCTTATGAAACTCCGCCACCACCTGCAAATAACAACCCATGCAATGCTATAAATCTATCCGTTGCCACATCCTGTGTTTTTTATACTTATAGCAATCAATATGGTGAATTATCATCTGTTCCGTTGCCTACATGCGAATGGAACATTATTATGGGTGATTTATGGTTTACTGCAACAGTACCATCATCCGGCCGATTGCAAGTCCAAACAGGTCCAATTGATGTAACACAAGGGGGTATGGCAATTTATAGCCATCCCGACTGTAATTCGATTACAGCAGCTAATGAAGTATCTTGTACTGCTGATGGCTGGACAATGCCCCAGGCATTAGTGCTAACAACCGACGGCCTCGCCGGCCAAATGGTATATATAAGGTTTTGGTGGACAACTAACAGCACTGTCGAAGGGCAATTCAATATCTGCGCTTTTGAACCACCGCCAATGATAGAAGTAAATACGAATCTCTATACACCTGAAGAAATTGTTGAGAATATCCTTGTTACCGGATGTCTTGAAGCATCTAACGTAACTTATTGCGGTGATAATACCGCTATTGGTTATTTTTCTACAGGACAAATTTCCGGTTTTGAAACCGGCGTTATTCTTGGCTCCGGCCCTGTTGATGCAATAAGTAGTATTGACGAAGGAGACTATGTGGCTTATCCCTGTACAACCGAACCAGGAATTTATAACGATATGTCAAGTATATCCTCTCAAAATGGAGGTTCTCCCTCGGTTTATGATTTGAGCATGCTTGAATTCGATTTCGTCCCAAGCTCTGATACAACCATTTTCAAATTCGTCTTTGCTTCGGAAGAATATGATGCTTACGAATGTACAGCTTATAATGATATTTTTGCCTTTTTTGTCAGTGGACCCGGTATTACCGGACCTTATTCCGATAATGCAATTAATGTAGCTTTAGTACCCGGTACAACCATTCCTATTACTATTTCTACTATAAATAACGACCCTTCATGCTGCGTTGGTTGTAATACGTATTATACTGATGTTGTTCCATCGGAGCAACTTTGGGTTCAAGGTATGACGCTGCCTATAGAAGCGGTTATGGCCGGATTGACACCTTGTGAAACATATCATATAAAGTTTGTCGTCTGTGATGCTGGTGATGGTGTCCTTAATACTTTTGTATTTTTTGAGGGTAGCTCATTTACTTCCGGTGGCGATATCACTATGAATCATTTTAGCACTAATGGAGCTACTGATCATGTCTATGAAGGCTGTGAAAATTATTTTGTCTTTTCAAGAGTTGATACCACAAGCCTTGCTGATTCTTCCGAAGTTTTACTTCAAATTTCCGGAACAATTGATCAGAATACAGATCTTGATACAATTATTCCAACGCAATTCTGGATTCCACCAAGTATAATTTCTGATACTATTCCTTATTCTGCAATAATTGATGGCGCAACTGAAGGAATGGAATATATGTTGATAAGTCTTATTAACGGATGCTCTTGTAATCAAACTACTACTATTGTGGACACTATCTATGTTTTCGATAATTATGATTTGCAAGCTGCAATTGACGGTGATACATTGATTTGTCTGAGTCAATCAGCTACTATTTCCACTTTTGTCAATCCTGCATTCAATCCAGGCGATATTTCTTATCTCTGGTCTACAAACAATACAACAAGTTCGATTACTGTTACGCCAAACACAACGACTACATATTATGTAACTATTCAGGATCCTTGTTTGCAAACAACAGTATTATCCCATACAGTTGTTGTAATTCCATCTGTAGTTGCAACATTCACAGTAATTCCCAATAGTGTATGCACAAACGAAAATACAACAATTACTTTCACAGGCACAGCAGGTCCATCAGCAATATATACTTGGAATTTTGATGGGGGAACTGTCGCCTCAGGTTCCGGGCAAGACCCATACCAGGTTTATTGGACTACAGCCGGGCAACCAACAATTACTCTGAATACGAATGATAACGGATGCATGGGTTACGGCGAAGAAAATATTACAGTCAGCCAGATACCGACATCTACTTTTTCTGTTTCACCAAATATTATTTGTTTAGGAGATACTTTAACAATAACATGTACGGGAAACACCAGCCCTACGGCATCTTACATTTGGGATTTCGGTG
>JACQWN010000559.1 GCA_016209245.1 Bacteroidia bacterium | reverse complement strand
TAGTACTATAAGTTAATAACTATATTTAGGTCACAAAAATACTTAATTTCAAGTAATTAAAAAAATTTTTTTTACATAGTTATTAATAATTAGGTGTTAATTTAGGTTTATATTTGCAAGTAAAATAAAAGTGTCTCACTTTCATACCAAACATAACAAATATCGATTAACGATTTTTGATTTACGAAGTAATTGAAAATCTGAAATCTAAAATCGTTAATCCTTGTTCTTAAATCAAATCTTAAACAAATAAATGACATTACAGACAAACTCTAATTAATATTTTTAAATTATTCTGCATATATTTGTACTATTTGCAGGAAATAAATAATTAATGTAAATTTATATGTCTGTCGTATCTAATGAACAAATCCGGCTACTTGCCAAAGATGTAAATAATATTATTCTTTCTGCTGATTGTGAATTTAGCTGTGAATACTCTTATGCAAGAGATATAAAATATAATCCTTATAAAACTTTTCTCCCTTTCCATTTAACACTGGCAATATTACCATAAATAGCTATAAATGTAATATAAAAAATATATACAAATTGAAGAGGAATAAATAATAAAAGCAATCTATTTTTACCTGCGAAAGTAATAAAAGGAACTGTCAGAAGCAGGTCAACAATGTTTTTAAGACAGAAGAAAAAAAGAAAAGGTGTAAAAATTCTAATATCAAATAAAGAAAGAATAAAATAAGATAAAAGGATAAGATTGATGCTAAATACTGAAACGGCTGTCAGAATAATATCTGTATCGCGGTAAGCGGGGCTTTTTGAAACCCATCGTGCACGTTGTTGTATAAAAGAGCTTAAATTGTTTTGTGCCTGAGTTGTAACCATTGCATCTTTCGTTTTTATAAAATGTATGCTGTTCCTGCATTGTTTTTTAAGCTTGAGCATAAAAAATATATCATCACCCGAAATCAATTTATTTTGAAAAGCATCTTGGGTTCGCATGAAAGCTTCTTTTGTAAAAGCGAGATTCGCTCCATTGCATAAAACCGGTAGCAGTATTCCGGCAGCACCGGCACCGGAAGCCATAAGCCCGATAAATTCAAGAGATTGTAATTTTGAAAATATATGCTTACCATCATTCAGCACGACAGGCCCGATTATCATTTCAGGACGGAATTTTTCAAAATATGAAACAATAGTGGAAATCCAATTGTTGCACATTGTGCAATCGGCATCAGTTGTAATAATCAGGTCACCTTTTGCATTTTTTATTCCTTTTGCAAGCGCCTTTTTTTTGCCTTGCTCATCCGACGACAGTTCCAACAAGCTGATATTTTGGTTATGATTCAGCTCCCCGCCGATTAAAGCCACTGTGTTATCAGTAGAATGGTCGTCAATAAAAATTATTTCGTATTTTTCATGGTTATAATCCTGAACAAGCAGACAATTAAGCAGATTTTGCACATTATTTTCTTCATTACGTACAGCAATGAGCACAGAGACAAAAGTGCTTCCTGAAGGTTTGAGTGCATTAAATTTTTTTATACGAAACCACCCTATAGTAAATGAAATAATTATTGTGCAATAAATTGCAGTCAGTATTATAGATATATACCAAAGAAGCATCATTATAATCTGTAAATACAATAATCTTCATTCTCAAATAATTTCTGATATTTTAAATCAGGAACTTTAGATATAAAACGATGTTTATTTATAAACAAGAATTTACAATTTTTTGCTTTTAGTTCTGAAATAATATGTGTATTTATAATTTCTTCGTTTTGCAATGTCCAGCCCTTCCGGTGAGTAAAATATATATCCTGCGGACTAAAACCGCCGTTTATTGCAATAATGTCATTACGCTTTGTAAACCGGTCGGCTATAGTTTCAATTTCAAGCTTATAAAGTTCTGTATCTTTTATTCTGAAATCAATATAGCGGTTCAGGATATTTTCAATTAAAACAATACTAATAAGTATTATAGCGACCCACCTGATTTTAACGGAGTCAAGCAGATATGATGCAATTAAAGCCATTAACGGAATATAAGGTATTGCATAATAACTGTGGCTCGATATTTTTTCACCGGCTTTGAGCATATAGAGCAGAAAAGGTAAAGTAATCAGGAAAAATAAAATAATCAACAACCTGTTTTTTCTTATAAATATTAGAAAAATACCTGCGATGAAAAGCACAAAACCTGTGTATGATAAAGTATAAGCATAAAATGTTTTCAGAACCGGAAAAAAATGGTGAACAGTGCGTCTCTATGGGTACAATATAGGATAGTTACAGAAGGAGAAATAGTTGCTCTGAGAAAGTTGGGAAATACAGAGTCAAAAATAAATCCTGCCGTAATACCTCCAGCAATCTCCATAAATTGCCTTTGAGCAGAAAATCAATGCCATAATATAGTCCAATAAGCACCAGTGAAACACTCATTGTATCGGGCATTATTTTTCTGGAATATGTCAGCCAAAGAGAACAGATTAGTATCAATCCTGCAAGCAATGCCATTCGTTCATTAAAATATTTTCTTATAAGTAAATAGAAATAATATGTACCGATGCTCGAAATAATCAGATTTATTAATCTTTCATACCAGCATGAATACCCGAACAGCTTAGCAATAAGAAAAGCTATATAGCTTAGTAGCGGAAACTCCATTCCTGTAATTCCTGATTTTTCGCCTGCCATATCAACTCGGGGATATAAAATATTTGAATCGGTTTCGTAAAAATTTCTTGTTACCATGCTTACTGTTGACTGGCGCCAGTTATGAGCGACTTCAAGCGGGGGAGAAGTTATCCCATAAAGACGGAATACAAAAAATATGATGAGCCAGAAGCGGAAATCAGTTGTAATATATTTAAAGATATTTTTTTTCAATATATTTTTAGTCTTTGTACAGGTAGTGTAACGACAATTTAATTTCAAGACCTCACAGGTTTTTGAAAAATGTGAAGTCCAGGTTGAAAAGTTGTCTTATATATTTCATTAATAAATTGTCAGAATAGTAATGCAATTGTCAATTTAGAAGTTAATTGAAATATTAAGATGTCCGCCTAGTCCTTCTGTAATTATTCGGTGTAGTGTCGAGAAACGAATATCTTTTAGATTCTTTTCAAGTTTTGAAATATAAGATTTGTTTGTCCCGGCAAATTCAGCTACTTGTACTTGTGTCAGGCCTCTTTCTTTTCTAGCTTGTTGAAGAAGTAATCCAAGTTTGAATGCTTCATATTCAATTTCAAATTTGTTTCGTTTCTTAGAACCCATCGGACCCACTTCTTTTTCAATGAAGTCGTCAAGACTCGTTAGATTTTTGTTTTTCTTCATAATATTCATTTTTAATTCGTAATGCTCTGTCAATTTCCTTTTGTGGTGTCTTTTCAGTTTTCTTTTGAAAACCATGGCCAATTACAATAATATTATTCTCTTCAAAGAAGCAAAAGATTCTAAATATGTCGCCACCACTCTGAACTCTGATTTCATATAATCCTTTTGTATTTTCCAAATGCTTTAAGTAAATTTCTGGTATTCGGTCAAGTTCTTCGACTACTCTGAGTGTCCAAAGAATTTTTTTCTTAACCTTTGCCGACTGAGAAGTATAAAAACTTCTGAAATAATCCTTATAGAAATACAATTATCGTTTTTTAGTCATAGTGCAAAGATAAAAAAAATAGTCCAATTGGACAACTATTTTTAATAATATTTTTTAGGATATTACATTTTTTGCGTCCCATCTGGCATATCCTTTGGGAACAGGTTAATTAATCAAATCCAATACCTGCTTTTTCAATTAATACTACTTATGCTGAGCATTATCAAAATATTTTTGTAGCTTTTGCTACTCAAATTAAAAAATAGTAAATTTGTAAATTAATATACAAAGCTATAAAATAACAAATCAATTGTCCTCTGTTTAGCGAAGCGGATGCTTCGCCGAACAGTTAAATTAAAAAGATGAAGCTTAAAAAAATAAATACAACCGGCAAATTCGATTTCTATTCGGCAGATGTTTCAACAAGCTTGGAAATTCCGCTGACAAAGAATAAAATATCAGCGGGCTTTCCGTCGCCTGCCGATGATTATATAGAATTAAAATTAGATTTGAATAAAGAGCTTATAACTAATCCTAACGCTACTTTTTATGCAAGAGTCAGAGGAAATTCTATGACGGATGCAGGCATAAACGACGGAGATATTTTAGTTATAGATAAATCGCGCACACCTAAAAATAATTCAATAGCAGTATGTTTTATTGATGGAGAGTTTACAGTGAAGAAAATCAAGCTCGATAAAAAAGTATGCTACCTAATCTCTGCAAATCCGCAATATAAACCGATAAAAGTGACTGAAGAAAACGATTTTATAATATGGGGCATCGTAACTTATGTTATTCATAAATTTTAATAATGTACGCTTTAGTTGATTGTAATAATTTTTATGTTTCATGTGAAAGAGCTTTTAACCCTTCACTTAACGGGAAACCCGTCATCGTATTATCAAACAATGACGGCTGCATTATCTCACGCTCCGACCAAGCCAAAGCTTTGGGCATAAAAATGGCTGAACCCGCCTTTAAAATCGTACCTTTACTG
>JACQWN010000078.1 GCA_016209245.1 Bacteroidia bacterium | reverse complement strand
TCTTACAAATGTTACAGTAAGCTATTCGCTCGATAACGGCACACCTGTTTCAATAAACTGGAATGGAAACATTATTCAGTATGCTACCACCGATATAACTTTCTCCGCTATTACTCTGACACAAGGAACTCACGAATTTAATGCCTATACTGCAAATCCTAACGGCGTTGCCGATGAATACCCCGATAATGATACTCTGATAAAAACTTTTACTGTTAATAATTTAATTACTATAGCTAATTTCACTGCTGACGACAGCATGTTTTGCTCTTTTCCCGCTACGGTTAATTTCATAAATTCAAGCACAAATGCCGATACATATCTTTGGGATTTCGGCGATGGAAATACTTCAAGCAACCAAGCTCCCTCACATATTTACACATCGGAAAACGACTTTGATGTAACACTGATTGCTTATAACGGCATTTGCGGCTCCGATACAATAATAAAGCAAAGTTATATTTCAATAAACACTGCTAATGCTTGTGAATATGAAATGACAACCACGGGTTCCCAAACCGAGACCGCCTGTCTGGGCATACTATATGACAGCGGAGGCGAATCAGGGCAATATACAAATAATGAAAACGCAACTTTTACTATATGCCCCTTGGGAGCAAGTTATATTACTGTCGAATTTATGAGTTTTGATGTTGAACCAGGCTCCCCCGGTTGTAACTACGATTATGTAGAAGTACATGACGGCCCAAGCATTGCCTCGCCATCTCTCGGAAAATTCTGCAATAATAATATCCCCTCGGCTCCAATTTCAAGCTCAGGCGGGTCCATTACTATTCATTTCTATTCGGATGTAGAGGTTGTTCTTGACGGATTTCAGATGAACTGGTCATGTACAATGTCAACAACACCTCCAATAGCTGATTTTGAAGCATATCCGGTCAATACTTGCGACGGCGAGGTTCAGTTCAGTGATTTATCAACTGAGGGACCCTTGTCATGGTTATGGGATTTCGGCGACGGACAAACATCTGCCGAACAAAATCCACTTCATATTTATTCTGCAAGCGGGACGTATTCCGTTACACTGACTGCTTCAAACAGTCAGATTATATAATTGTTGTTCTTCCTGAAGCGCCTGCAATAACAGGAGATTCAAGGTGCGGGCAAGGCGTTCTAAACCTTGCCGCATCCGGCTCAGGGTCTCTTGAATGGTATGATGCTCAATATAACGGGAATCTGCTCGATACGGGAAATACTTATACAACAACTGTTCTAACCACAACTACTACATATTACGTACATGACCATGTTACAACAATTGATTCTTCTCAATATGTCGGCGAAACAAATAATACTATTAATGGCAGTATTTATACAAGCTCGACTCAACATTATCTGGTATTCGATTGTTATTCTCCTGTAAAGCTTGTTTCGGTAGAAGTCAATGCAAACAGCACGGGTAACAGAACAATTACACTGCGCAACAGTGCAGGAACAATACTTCAGTCTGCCACTGTGAATATTCCAGCAGGAATAAGCAGAATTACACTTAACTTTGATGTTCCGGCAGAAACCGACCTCCGGTTAGCAGGGCCGTCAAGTCCCGGTCTTTTCCGAAGCAATGCCGGATTATCATATCCATATACAATACCCAATCTTATCTGCCTTAAATACAGCAGCGCTTCAACAAATCCTACCGGCTACTATTATTTCTTCTATGATTGGGAAGTTCAGGCGATTCATGAATGTATCAGCGCCAGAGTACCTGTTACGGCTGTTATTTACGAATCCCCTGTTCTCAGTTTAAGTGTTACAAATGAATCTTTTGCAGGTGCAAACGACGGGACAATTACAGCCACTCCTGCAGGCAGCTTTCCTTTTTCATATCAATGGGATGCAAATACAGGGAATCAAACCTCACAAACAGCAACCGGCCTGGCATCGGGAACTTACTATGTTACCGTTACCGACGGCAATGGTTGCATTTCAACCGGAAGCGATTCAATTGGCATAGGCGCTGTTCCTCTCTCTGCTGTTATTTCTAATGCAAATGATGCAACTTGTTATATTAGTTGCGACGGTTCAATGACTGTAACCGGCTCGAACGGAGTCGCTCCTTACACATATTTATGGTCGCCCGGAGGTATGACTACTGCACAAATTTCTATGCTTTGTGCAGATACTTACTCTGTTACTGTTACCGATGCTTTATCAAATACCATAGTTACACAAGCAACAGTCAGCGAACCGACTGAATTGATAGCAGCGATGGTCACCCTTACCGGAACGATATGCAACGGAGGAAACGATGGAACAGCTATTGTAATTGTTACAGGAGGCACTCCTCCTTATAATTATTATTGGTCAAACGGGGCGACCACAAGTATATTGACCGGATTAAGCGCCGGTATTATATCAGTTACAATTATTGACCAAAATAATTGTGAAACTATAGAATGGGCGGTTATCTCTGAACCTGCTCCAATAGCAATTTCACCATCTATCACAGATGTGGTTTGTTACGGTGATTCATCAGGCAGTATTACTTTAAACATTACCGGCGGTACATCGCCTTATTCCTATTTATGGAACAACGGGGCAAGTACAGACGCCCTGCAAAACGTCTCCGCAGGTTCATATACCATTACAATTACTGACGCTGAAGGATGCACCAATTCTGCAACGGCAGTGGTTAATGCTCCTGAACCTATACAAGCAACTGCTGATTATGCTGAACCTGATTGCTATGGAGAAACAGGAAGCATATCATTAAATATTACGGGCGGTACAGCTCCCTATTTAGAAAATTGGGGAGTATATAATCCCGATTTATTACCAGCCGGTACATATCAAGTCGAAATATCTGATGTAGCCAGTTGTATAGCAATATATACATTTACTCTTGAAGAACCTGACCAGTTAGATATTGCTTCGACAGCTATCGGAACCACATGTTATGGATATTGCGATGGTGTGGCTCTTGCTGAAGTATCTGGCGGTACAGTTCCTTATTCTTATACATGGTCAAACAGCTCGCACAACCAGTTTATTGACAGCTTATGTGCCGACTCTTACTCGATTGCAATTATAGATGCAAATGGGTGTATAGCCACAGATTTCGTAAATATTACACAACCGGGGCTGTTGGAAGCAACCATTACAACTACTGCTGCAAGCTCGCCACTGGCGAATGACGGCTCCGCTACTGTAACTGCAACCGGCGGTACACCTGCTTATCTTTATAATTGGGACAATGGCGGCTTTGAACAAACAATTGACAGTCTTGCTGCAGGATATTATTGCGTAACTGTTACTGATATGAATGCGTGTACCGTCACTGCTTGCGATTCAATTATTTGCTCTGTCGGCACCAGCGAAAATAATATTTCATGGCATTACACCCTGTATCCAAATCCAGCCGATGAATTTATTATTCTCGAATCCAGCCAAATCACTTTTAAAAATTTAATTATTACAGATTTATTAGGAAAAGTAGTGCTTACAAAAGAAATTACCTCTTCAATAATAAAAATATCTCTTTCCTATTTGAACCAGGGTATTTATTTTATTAACATTATGACCGGTGAAGGTTTTATTGTTCATAAGATGATTATCTCGCGCTAGTTATTCCAATTAGTTATTAATGCGAAATATTCCTTTTCAGAGAGTAGACTCATGAATTGAAAATTTTATAGCAAATGTCATAAAATTATCTGGATAATTTTATAAGTCATATTGTAAAATTATCCAGATATTTTTATAAGTTATATTGTAAAATTATCTAAAATTAGTACTTTTGCAAAAAAACATTATGAAACGTAAATTGTTTGATGAAATATATAATCATCTCAACCACAAAGAGTACACTATTATTACCGGTTCTCGCCAGGTAGGAAAAACCACATCTTATCAAAATACTTGCCTTTCAGACAATGAAAATAATTCGTTGCTGAGATTTTAACCGCATTAAAAATATGAAAAATACGACTATTTACTTAATTGTTCCGATTATGTGTGCATTCACAGCTTGCAGCAACCATGTAGAACGGATTTTTCAGTATCCCGAAACCCGCAAGGACAGTATAATAGACGAATATTTCGGCGTAAAGGTCACTGACCCTTACAGGTGGCTTGAGCAAGATACTTCGGCCAAAGTAGCCGAATGGGTTAAAGCCCAGAATAAAGTAACATTCGATTATCTTTCAAAGATTCCGTTCCGTGAAAAAATTAAGGAACGGCTCACTGCACTTTGGAATTTTGAAAAACAATCGCCACCTTTCAAAAAAGGTGCAAAATATTACTTTTACCGCAACGACGGATTACAGAACCAGAGTATTTTATACATGAAAGACCGTCTTGATGGGAAACCCAAGATTTTTATCAATCCAAACAAGTTTTCAAAAGACGGAACAGTCGCACTTGATCAGCTTGGATTTTCAAAAGACGGAAAGCTTGCTGGGTATGCTATATCAAAAGGCGGTTCCGACTGGAACGAAATTTTTGTAATTGAAACCGAAACACGAAAGCTGCTCGACGATTATTTAAAATGGGTCAAATTCTCGTCAATTGCATGGTACAAAGATGGCTTTTTTTACAGCAGATATGATGTACCCAAAGGTTCGGCTTTGTCAGCTAAAAATGTCTTTCATAAATTGTATTATCACAAAATCGGCACAACACAAAAACAAGACTTACTTATATTTGAGAACCGCCAAGATTCGCTTCGCACTTTTTATGCCCAGGTGACAGAAGATGAAAAATATCTGATTGTTTACGAAAATGCAATTGGACATGGAAATATTCTGCATGTAAAAAACATAGAGAAAAATATTTCATCGGGCGATTTTATTAGCTTAAATCAAGGCTTCGATTACGAATTTAGCGTGATTGATAATATTGATGCAAAGTTGCTTGTGAAAACGAATTATAAAGCGCCCAAGTACAAGGTAATTCAGATTGATATCGAAAAAGTCCAAGTCCCAAGCCCCAAGTCTCAAGCCCCAAGCCCCAAGCCCCAAGAACAGACAACAAACTGGACCGATTTAATCGCTGAAAAGGAGGATGTTCTGGAAACTTGCGGCATCTATGGCGGGAATCTTGTAACTATATATATGCACAAGGCACATAGCATAGCTGAAGTTTATAACATAAATGGGGGAAAATTATATGAAATTATATTGCCTGGTATTGGAACAATTAGCTCTTTCGTAGGGAAAAAAGATGAAAATACCGGTTTTTTTGGATTTTCATCATACACGGTTCCTTCAACTGTTTATAAATTTGATTTTCATTCCCGGCAATTATCGGTTTATTTTCAGCCGTCAATAGATTTCGACTGCAGTCAATACGAGACAAAGCAGGTTCTTTATAAAAGCAAGGACAGCACAGGAATTTCAATGTTTATTTGTCATAAAAAGGGCTTGGAGTTAGATGGAAATGCTCCAGCTCTTTTGTATGGCTATGGTGGATTCAACATAAGCATGAGTCCCGGTTTCAGCATGCGGTGGTTAATCTGGCTTGAGAATGGCGGTATTCTTGCCATTCCTAACCTGCGTGGCGGCGGCGAGTATGGCGAAGAATGGCATCTGGCTGGTACAAAGCTAAACAAACAAAATGTATTCGACGATTTTATTGCCGCTGCCGAATATTTAATCCGCGAGAAATACACATCACCGGAAAAACTGGCTATTATGGGCGGATCAAATGGAGGCCTGCTCGTAGGAGCTTGTATCAACCAACGACCAGAACTTTTCAGAGTTGCGTTGCCTGCTGTAGGGGTTATGGATATGCTCCGCTTCCATAAATTCACTATCGGATGGGGCTGGGCAGCCGACTATGGCTCAAGCGACGATTCAGCTCAATTCCATTATATCCTGAAATACTCTCCATTGCATAATATCAGCGAACAAGCCGATTATCCCGCCGTGCTTGTCACAACTGCCGACCATGACGACAGGGTTGTACCTGCTCATTCCTTTAAATATATTGCAACATTGCAAGAAAAATACAAAGGAAATAACCCTGTTATGATACGTATTGACGTTATGGCCGGACACGGCGCCGGAAAACCAACATCAAAAAATATTGAAGAATATTCCGATATTTTTGCCTTTATTTTTTATAATATGGGGGTCATACCGGCATATTAATAAATTTGGAGTTGAACTTGTTATACTGCAAACGGGTTAAAATTTAACCTTTTTGCTGAAATAATATTGCTAAATTGTTATATTGCTATATTGCTGAATTGCTGATTAACCATTTAACCATTTATCAATGTTAACAATTTAACCATTTTTAGTATATTTCCAATTTTTTTTCGTTTGTGGGCATACTTTAATAAATTTTCATTAAATTTGCACAGAAAAAATATCTGTAACAGGTTATGGAAAATACAACTGAAAATATTAGAGAATCAGAATACCTGATTATCCCGAATCCGATTTATGACGTGGTTTTCAAGTATTTAATGGACGACCCTGAATCGGCAATCATCGTCCTATCAACTTTAATAAACGAGAAAATCAAGAAACTGCACCT